>JBHOSR010000054.1:0-16867 GCA_042584405.1 Bacteroidota bacterium | reverse complement strand
TTTCTTTCCATAAAAATACCCCCAAATAGTGTCTAACTTTTTGGGGGCAGTTCAAAATGAGGCCTTTTCTTATATTATATTTATTTTATTGTAATAAGACTTTTTCTTCGAAATTGAAATCGTTATTATAAATTCTTATGAAATAAATACCTTTAGCGTATTCAGATAAATCAATCTCTTCTTTAATTAATCCTTTGGTCAAAATGGTTTTATTAAATAATATTTGTCCCGAAATACTTAAAACTTCTACCGATAAATTATAACCATCGTAGTCAATCTCAACAAATATTCTATCAGATGTTGGATTTGGATATATTTTCACTTTATTATTGGCTATTATATCATCAATTGCATCTGGGAATCCAACAGTTAATACATTAGAAGTAATTGGCCCACAATCATTATCATCAGTAACCTCAACTGTATAATCATCAGGAGATAATCCCGTAAACACTCCTGTTGTATTAATATCACCACCTGGATCAATTTCATAGGTAAGTGTACCTGTCCCTCCAGAAGCAGATACAGTAATTGAACCATCAGAAGCGGATGCAGATGATGCATTAGTTGTATCTTCAGAATCAATGGTAATTACAGACGGATCATCAAGAACTAATTGAAAAGCTGAAGAACAAGCATTATCATCTGTAATTGTTAAATCATACGTTCCATCATCTAAACCTGTTTGGTCTTCAGCATTAGGTACTAATCCATAACCATCAGAAGTTGTCCAAACATATGTGTAGTTCCCAGCTACTGTTCCTCCTGATGCTGTAATATCAATACCACCATCAGTTAATCCGTAACAAGAAATGTTACTTATATCCGTTGTAATATCAATTACATCGGGTTCAATAATTGTAATCGATGTAGTAGCAATACACAAATTATCATCAGTAACTGTTAAATTGTATGTGCCATCACCTAAACCGGTTTGATCTTGTACATCTGTAACTAATCCAGAACCGTCAGTTGTGTTCCATGAGTAAGCATATGGAGGAGTTCCTCCAGTTACTGTTATATCAATACTCCCGTCCGCATCACCATTACAAGTAATATCATTTACTGCAGTTTCCACAATATTAATTGCAGTAGGTTCATTAATTGTAATTGAAGTAGTAGCCGTACATAAATTATCATCTGTAACAGTTAAATCATAAGTGCCTGCACCTAATCCTGTTTGATCTTCATCAGCTGTAACCAAGCCCGAACCATCAGCAGTTGACCAGTTATAAGCATAAACCGTTGCAACTGTACCACCAGTAACTGTAATATCAATACTACCATCTGTTAAACCATTACAAGAAATATCATTAACAGTAGTTTCTTCAATATTAATTGCAGTAGGTTCGTTTATTATAATTGAATTTGAAGTTACCGGACCACAGTTATTTTCATCATCAACATCAACTGTGTATGTTCCGGCTTGTATTCCAGTAAAAATACCTGTGCTATTTGTTTGAATTGCACCTGGATTAAGCGTATAAGTATGTACGCCAGTTCCACCACTTGTTGTTATGGTTATTGTACCACTATTATCACCATAACAAGTTGTAACATCTGTCTTTTCTTCATTGGTAATTTGTAATTCCAATGGTTCAATTACATCATAGGAATCTGTTGCTTCACAAGAATTTGCATCAGTTACTGTTACATCATAAGTTCCTCCTGTTAATCCACTCTGGTTTTTATTAGTAGCAACTAATCCGCTACCATCGGCAGTAGTCCAATAATAATCATATGTTGGAGTTCCACCTCCAACAGTTAATGCGATTGTTCCATTATTATCACCAAAACAATCTAAATCACCAACTATTCCAGATACAGTGAGAACATCAGGTTCTGTTAAAATTACATTATCTGTTGTTGTGCATCCTTTAAAATCTGTAACCGTTACATAATATGTTCCAGCTTCTAGACTATTAGCAATTTGCGTAGTTTGAAATGCTGGATCATCCCATTCATATGTGTAAACTCCATTTCCTCCTGCAGCATCAACTCTTACCGATCCATCTAAATATCCATTACATGTTGGATTATCGACAACAGAAGCTGAAGCAACTAAATCATCTGCTGGCTCAGTAATATTATAATTTGTTAATTCTAATGTACATTCATTATCATCTGTAACTGTAACACTATAAGTATCAGCAATTAGTCCTGTAATGTCTTGTGTTGTTTGTCCACTGCTCCAGTTATAATCATAAGGTAATTGTCCAGGTGTTGTTATCGTCAAGTCTATATAACCATCCGTATCTCCCTTACAATCAACTGAAGTTGATCCACTAAGATTTCCTGCAATTGTATAAGCTAAGTCTAGAATTTCAACACTATCAACCGAAGTTTCAGACAAATCACTATCTGTAACGGTAACATAATAAATCCCTGGTACTAAGCCTGTAATTGTAGAATCTGTACCACCATTGCTCCATGAATATGAAATTACTGGTGTGGGATTTGGAGTATAATAACTAACTGTTGCTATTCCGTCACCAGCACCTCCAGTACAATCATCTTTTTTATAGGAAACGTAAGCAAATAAAGTATCTAAGTCTAACACCGTAAATGAACTGTCGAATGTACAACTATTACCATCAGTTACGGTAACATTATATGCTCCAGCTTCCAGGCTAGAAATATCTTGTGTTAATGCAGTAAATCCCGATGGTCCTGTCCAGGAAGCTCCAAAAGCACTTGGTGTTCCGGTTCCTCCGGTTAATTCTAAATCAATCGCACCATTATGAAGAGGATCAACTCCCGAATCATCTGTAACAATTGTATTATTAAAGATTACAGGTCCTGGTCCAGTTATATAGATTGTGGCATCATCAGTACAAAATTTTGAATCTGTAACTGTAACATCATATCGTCCTATAGCTAAATTAGTTTGATCTTCATCATTTAGTGCTACTCCGTTACCTCCTTCACTTTCTGCCCAAACATAACTATTTCCTCCATTTCCACCTTCAACATTTAAATTTATTGCGCCTTCTTCATTATAACTGCAAGTTGTAACATCTGTAATAACGGGATTGAAAATGAAAGCATTCGGTTCATTTAACTGATATTGAACAATATCAGTAGAGTCAAGAAAGTCTGTTACTGTAATAGTATAAGTTCCAGCGGTAAGATTTGTTGCTGTAGAATCTTCTAGTAAACCATTATGACTCCAATCATAGTTATAGGGAGGTACGCCAAAATACGGAGTAACTGTTATTTCCCCATCAGTTCCACTATTACATGTAATATTTGAAAAATCTGTAATAGAAATGGAAAATGGGGGAACGTAATTACCTAGGAAAAGATTTCGATTTCCAGGATTACTATTGGATAAAATATCATCTGCATCAAATGTTAATGTAGGAGACTCATAAAAACCAGCAATTATGGCCTGATTTTTAGAGTTTAAATTAATAGATTGGGCATGATCTAAATTTTCGCCACTACCCGTCACACTAACAGCTTTTATTTTATTACCATCTGTATTAAACATGCCAATAAAAGGATCTTCATCAGTTATAGAGCTTGCTTCTATTGTATCACTTTGAAATATTAAGGTGTCAGAGAAATACCCAGAAAGGTAAACAAATCCATTTCTTGTCTCAATGCTTCTTGCCCAGTCGTCACCTTTACTTCCATATCCATTTGACCAAATTAAATTACCCGTTTTATTGTATTTGATGATAAAAAAATCAAATGAATTATCTGTATTGTGATTAATGACATTATGATCACTTACCAAGGTTAAAGTTGAATCAGCAATTAAAGTATCACTTCTAAAAAATCCTGTAAAATACATATTTCCATAACTATCTTGAGTAACTGAACCCGGAACATCATTACTATTTCCATATGTTCTCCTTACCCACTGACCATTACCACTATAGTCCATCTTATATAAAAACATATCGGATGTTGTATTGGTACTTTTTAAGGATCCAATATCAAAATAAACAGAGTCTAAAAATTGACCTGTAATATAATATCCATCATCGAATGCTTTTATATGATAAAATCGCGTACTGGTATTATTCCCATCATAAACCTTGCTTAACTGATGTACTCCGCTAAGATTAAATTTTGCAAAAAAGTTTGTAAAAGTAGTAGGACGTCCATCATATCCAACTACCCCAAAACCAACAGTATCTTTATAAAAACCGGTTAAAACAAGTTCATCGTTTTTATCTATATCTAAGCTTAATGGCACCTGGTTATTAGTACCTGCAACTATATTTGTTTTTGATATAAAAGTTCCATTACTTGCGAATTTTGCTAAAAAAATATCATGTCCACCTTCAGTAGATAAAAAACTTGCATCTGGAAAATAGCAATCGGCAGCATAACTTCCTGTTACATAGACTTCATTACTGTGAATAACCATTTGACCTACAAATTCATTAGAAGAACTACCAATACTTTGTAACCACTGAAACACTCCGTTTTGAAATGAAGCAACAAAAATATCTTTTCCTCCTCGAGATGTTGTGTCGGCTGGAGGTTCTATTTTACCTGTATATGTCCCTAAAATAATTACTGTAGAATCATTTAGTAGCTTGGAACTGGTAATATCAAAGTCGCCAGAAGTTTCTAAATTACTGGAATATATCCATTCTTGAGCTGCTGCTTTAAACTGCAAACAGAAAAGAATAAAAACTAAAAGTATAATATGGTTTTTCATTTTTTAAAATTTAAGAACCCGGATAAGTTGTAAATGTCTCTGTACCAATACCTGTACCACCTTCTGTTTTTCCTTTATCCAAACTTATTAAAACAGGAGGTTCCCAGTTGAGCTTTTTAGTATCTATATCAATTTTAATAATATTTATCTTGTTTTTCATGTTAGTGCAATTTATTGTTAAAACTCAAAAATCATACAAATGTTAATATTTAAGTAAATTTATTATTGATTTAACGATTGTACAAGTTTTTATGTTTCAAAATGACTAAATCTAATTTTGTGTATATTAAATAATATTTTTTATGTATAAAAACCAACTACAGAATATTTATCATTTCCTTTTTTTCCAACTATAAAATAACTGTCATTTTTTAACCAAGCATGAGCAATTAAATTATTATCTGTTTTCTTTGCAACTCCTAAATAAATAGTAGTTGTGATTTCATATTTTTCTAGCACTTTTTTAGCTGCAATAGCTTCTTCAAAACATTTTAATTTCCAAGGTAGTTGTTTTTTAATTCTTCTAATGTTCTTTTTTAGCTTATCAATTATAATTATCTGACTATTACTAAAATCAGATTTCGTTTCTTTTTTAAATTCCCCCAGTAAATGACTAAACCATTTCAGTGGAATTATTCTTACCAAGATAAAAGCATAAATCAACCAAAGGAATGTTCGATTCAAAATTTTACGTTCGGTTCTATCTATACTATAATATTTCTTAAACAATTTGAACATAGTTGATGTTCATAATTTTAAACGTATTAAAAACTAATAAGTTACAATAATTAAATCCTTTTCAATTAAATCCATAATAAACACAGAAATATCCTTGAAACACTGTTCTTTATCAATATTATATTTCTCAGTAATTCTTTTAATTAGATCTGAAATCTTAACAGGCTGTTCAATCTGATCCCAAATAAATGTTCCTGTTTTTCCTAATCCATAATATTCACCATGGTGAATACTCATCATAACCTTTTCACCATCAAGGTCGCTAGCTAGAATTTCGTGATTTTGTTGAATAACTGTATCTAATGTAATTTCGGTTTTTTGCATATTTAATATACTGGTTTGTTTTCAGAATCTATATATCCAAATTTATTCATAACTTCTTTGTGATTGGATATAATCTCATTTATATTTTTTTGATTGAGATAATTACGCCAATCACTAATTTTGCCTTTTCTAAAAAATGATTTTGATTTTATCATTTTCTCCTTAAATCCCTCTTGTTTTTCTTGGTTTGATAAAATCGAGAAATCACTTTTTATAATTGAATCTTTTATCTTTTTATCTTTTTCATCTAATCCAAGAAATTTCACAGCCTTTTTAAAAACGTCAAAAGTATTATTAATCATATCTTCATAACGCATAATATGAACAGGGATATCTGTTTGTTCAGTCCAACTTTTGACATGATCGGACCAGCTGCCAATGATTTGTCTTAGCTGATTTTGTAGTTTATCATTTTTATCACAGAAAGCAAAATTTGAATTATTAAGCGTTAACACCATTTTATTTATAGATTGTGCGCTATGATATGAGAAAGAAACTAATACATCAAGTGGATTTCTGATAATATATATTACTCCTTTTGAGATTTCGAGAGGGAACAGAGATTGATTTCTATTTATATAATAAAATTGATCATGAACTTTTTTAAAAAGCAACTCTTCAGATTCTTTAGATTGCATTCTATAAACTTCTGGTCGTAATTTGTCAATCTCTTTAAAAGTTAAATCTGATGCAGAAAGACCCGTATACTCATCAAAAATTTTTCGAGAACTCGATATTGATGTCTCTTTCAGATCGTTTATGTTAGCAGGTGTATCCGAGTTACTTAACAGATTAGTTAAAAATACTCTAAACCATGTATTCCCTGATTTAGGATAACTTGCTAACCATATAATATTTTTTTTACACATCTAGATTTATGTTACTCAAAATAAAGTTTCCAAATTCCGATAATGCCAATGGTGATTGTGGTCTGGCAACTTTATATACTTTTATTTGCGGTAAAAGTTTATTTAAAAGCTGGAAATGATTTTGCTGTTTCTCTAGACCCTTAATAAACTGATATCTATATGTATTGTTTTTTATAGTATTGAATTTTTTAATACCGGTTAATTCTTCAATTTCAAAACCAGAAGAATTCTTAATATTTATAACAACAATATTTTTTAAACTAATAGGTTTGTTAAAATAATTCGTACTAAAAGGTAAGTGAAATTTCTTAATATTTGGCCGTATTTCTGTTAATGGTTCTTTATTTATTTTAAGCTTTTCTAAAACATCATTCCATATTTTTAGATTAGGTAAGCCAGGAAATACTTCGAATTTCTCATTAACAACACTAATATCATCAGCTAAAATTTTATAACCTAATTGTAAATAGTATGCTGCAATAGACGATTTTCCAACACCACTTAATCCCGTAAATATTGTTGCTGAATTACCAAACTTTATTGTACTTCCATGTATCGGTAAGAGACCTCTTTGTAGGAATAAGGCTCCAAACGCCGACCCTAATAAAAAAAGGCGGACTTCCTTATCTGTCGCCTCTTTTAATAATTCTACAATAACCTGATTACCTTCTTTAATATAATATCTAGCAATATCATCAACTTCGAGTAGAAATTCATTCTTAGTTGCTTGATATTTTACTCCTTGTCTTGTTATTTTATTTAATTGTTTTGGTGTTTTCCCTAAAATTATATCAATATCGGATAAACCTTCATGCACTGCTAATTCAGGAATCTCAAATTCTGAATCTATAATTAATCCAAATGCTTTATATGTAAATGTTTTTTTCATTTTCAGATAGCTTTCACAAATTTAATTGAAAATACCTTAATTCTAGGTATAGTTAGGATTTTTGCTTATAGAATTATCCTCTACAATTGATTATCTTTGTTAAAAGCCTTTTGCATGAGATCAATTTTTGGCAGAATAAATGTAAATCAAAATCCTGTTAACCAGTCTTTTCTAAAAAAAAGTATTGAGAAGTTAATAGTAAGTTCTCAAGCAAAGGAAAAATTGATTTATGAGAGTTTCTGGGGACTTGGACAAGTTGAATTTTTACCTAATAAGGAAGGGGTACAGCAAAAAATTCACCAATACAGGGATTTAATAATTCTTTCTGATTCCATTTTATATGATAAATCAAAACTTATTAATGAGTTAGAAATTACAGAAAAATCCTTAACAGATGATTTTATTATTTTAAAAGCATATGAAAAATGGGGAGAAAATTGTTTAAATTATTTAATAGGGGATTTTTCATTTGCGATTTGGAATTTAAAAAAGCAAGAACTTTTTTGTGCAAGAGATCATATTGGAGTTAAACCTTTTTATTATTTCTTTAATGATGAAAGCTTAGTTTTTTCTACAGAAGTGCGGGCAATTTTAGAACAATCTGATTTAAATTTTAGTATTGACGAAAAGTACATTGCAGATACTTTATCGCTGATAAAATCAGAAAATTTTAGAACTACCTATAAGGAAATTAAGAAACTGCCACCAGCTCATTATCTAATATTAAAAGACAAGAAATTAGTAGTTAAACAATATTGGAAACTCAAACCCCAAAAAACAATTAAAAAAAGGGAACAAGATATTGTTAACGAATTCAAGGATATTTTACAACTTTCTGTTAAGTGCAGGATTTCTGAAGGAGAAACAGGTTCGGAATTAAGTGGAGGAATTGATTCATCAAGTGTAGCAGGAATAGGTTCGCAAATAACTCAAATTAAAACTTTTTCGCATGTTTTACCAGAAAATCTGTTAGGGAAAATTTTTCCTTTTAAAGATGAACGGGAATTCATAAGCTTATTAACAGATTTTTGTAATATTTCAATCAGACATTTCATTACATCTGAAAAAAAATCTTTAGTAGATTTACTAGAGCAAAATTTAATTGATTTTAAATATATAACTCAACAAGGATTTGGAATTTTTTCCGATCATTTATATCAAAAAGTAAAAGAGGAGAAAATAAATGTTTTATTGTCGGGTTATGGTGGCGATGAGGGAGTCACGTCTAGATCTTTATCATATCTTTCAGAATTAGCTAAAAACAAATATTGGAAAGAAGTTAAAACAGATTTAAGAAATCAAAAGCTAGGAAATTATCAATTTCTTAAATTTTATATAAAATCAAAATTGCCTGTTATAGCTACAATTTTAATTTGGATTAAAGGTAAAAGATTGTGGAAGCATAAAAAGTTTGAGAACCTTGCTATTAATAAAACCTTTTCAAGAAAGCACAATCAAAAGAAAAGGTATTTAGAGGATTCTATAAATAGTAGTTCCTTACAAGTAAGAAATATAGAAAAAATTGTACATCCACATGTTTCTCAACGACTCGAATATTGTGCTTTAATAGCTCGTAAATATGGAATTGAATATCGATATCCTTTGCTCGACAAACGATTAATTGAATATTATCTTGCAATACCAACAAGATTAAAAGCACGGAATGGAATAGGGAGATATATTATACGAAGAGCAATTGAAGGTATTGTACCAGAAAGAATTCAGTGGAGAAATGATAAAAGTGGGGCTACAATACCGACTGTATTTATGCGAATGATGAATGATACAGAAGAAATTAGGGAAATAATAAATCGAGCAAAATCTAATCAGCTTATTACAAAATATATTGATTTTGAAAAATATGAAAAATGGTTTAATAAGTTGAGTAAGCGATCAGAGCAACCGCAAAAACATATTAATCCCGGTGCTTTTTTTAATTACTTAAAATTGATTTTCTTTATTGAACAGAATCCATCTCTTTTTAAATGATAGATTATAAAAAATATATAAAACAGAGATTTTCAAATGAACTAAAACTCTTGATTTTTCTTTCACAGGAAGAATTAAACCAAGATTATTATCCAGGAAACCTTGATGAGATTAATTGGGATGAATTTCTAAGTTTAACCTTAAAACATAGATTAGTTTCGCATGTGCTAAAACATGCTAAGTTTCTTGCTGAGCATATTCCAATTCCTACTTATGAAAAATTAATAGATGTTAGATTAGAGCATTCAAAGCTAGCTTTAAACTTTGCAATTCATGCAATTCGTATTTATCAAAAGTTCACTGAAAATAACATTTCTCATTGCTTTTTTAAAGGGCCATTACTTTCTTTAGAACTTTATAATGATATAGGATATAGAAACTTTAAAGATATTGATATACTCGTTGAACAACAAGATGCTGAGAAAGCAAAGGGTATTATAGAAGAACTAGATTTTAACTGTATTTATCCAAGAATTAAGCTTTCTGAAAAACAAATAAAACTAAACTATAGTATCAGTCATCATTATCATTTTGTGCATCCAGTTCAAGCTATTGATATTGAGTTACACTGGAATATTACAAATCCAAAATCATATTTCGGTGTAGATTCAAAAGAGATTATTTTTAAATCAAACAAGTTAAAAGTTTCAAATTATGAATTGCCATATATCTCAAAAGCAGAAAACCTGGTTTATCAGGCTGCGCATGGATCAATTCATCAATGGTATAGATTGTTTTGGCTAAAAGATTTTTCAGTTTTTTTAACAAAAATTAATTCTAAAGAAATTGCGGAAGCTTACGAATTATCAAAGAAATTGAATTTAGCGAAATGCTTTATTCAAGCCTGTATGCTTTCTCATTTCATATATAAAAGCAGACTGCCTGATTTTATTGCTACTAAGATCAACGCGAAAATCATAAAAACTCCCTTGATATCAATAAGCACAACGGACTTAAGCCACAAAGGAATTAAAGGAAAAATAAAATTAGTTTTCTATCGATTAAAATTAAAACCGGATGTAAAATATTATTTTGATTTGGCATTCAGACTTCGAACTCATTTATCAGATTGGGAACTAATTAAGTTACCTGAATCCCTCTTTTTCGTCTATTATATATTAAGACCTTTTCTATTAGTCTATAAGTTTATAAAAAGATAAAGAACTAAGATTTAAATTCTATAGGATTAAATACGAAACCATTCTCAGAATAATGTTTTAAAACTTTGGGTAAAACATACTTAAGATTCTTTTCTGCTTTTGGAATATCGTGAAAAACAATTATTGAACCAGACTCGGCATAATCTATAATATTTTGAAAGCATTTTTCTTCATTTTCCTTTATTTCATAATCTTGTGTTAGAACATCCCACATAACAATATTAAATTCTTGTTTTAAATAAGATAATTGTTTCGGACGAATTTTTCCATATGGAGGTCTAAACAATTTGGAATTAATTATTTGTGCAGACTTTTGAACGTTTTGAATATATTTTTCATTACTTGTTTTCCACCCTTTTAAATGCAAATATCCATGATTGCCGACAGAATGTCCTTCATCCAATATTTGTTGATAAAGTTTAGGATATTTTTCTACATTTTTACCAAGACAAAAAAAAGTAGCTTTAGCATTAAATTCCTTTAATTCAGCAAGTACCCAAGCTGTTATATTAGGATTCGGACCATCGTCGAATGTTAAAAAAAGCTCGTTGTCTTTACCGGTAAAATGCCAGGTTATGTCCCGAAATATTTTAGCTGCAACACGTTCTTTTTTTATCATGCTTTTCTAACTCCTATACATTTGCATATATTGCATAAATTGTTGCTCAATAGCTTTAGCAATATCAACTTGATTATTTTCAGTAGTAATTTTATATAGTTCTTGTAAAATATATAAGTTCAACTGTTTTTCATTGGTTATATCCTTTGTCCCTGTTGTGTATTTAGGATCAAGATTAAAATAATAATCTAATTCTGGATTTACTTTTTCTAATAGTGATTCAACTAGACTATTTGCTTTTTCAACAGCACCTGCATGATAATAGGCTGAAATAACAGAAATCAGAGTGTTGTTGTAAGGAATTTTATGATCAGGAAACAATTCCATGCATCGATCTAAAAGCATTAAAGCCGAATCCCTTTTGTTTTCTTCAATTAGTTTTTCAGCTAATCTTCCAAAGCTGCTTCTTAAATTTGAAAACATGCGAATATTATTTTCGTCATAATAAATATCATTTTCTTCGATTCCTCCCCAACGAAATTTATTCATTATATTATCAAACATAACTTCTGAATCAACTTCACCATTAAAAAATCTTTCACCTTTAGCTTCAACAGGAACTAATTGATAAGTTAATCCATCAACTTTAAAATATTTTTGCAGATTAAAATACTTAGTGCTGGTTACGGTCATAGCCCAATAAATTGGACGTTCCCAATTATTTGTTGCCAACATATCCAATAACATTAATCCATCTTTATATAAATAACGCTGACCAAAACTCCACTCCATTTCATCAACAATTCTATCTTTATATTTTTCGCTTACAATGCCTTTTTGTAATATATCTTCTGCATTAATTTTAAGCTTATATTTTTTAGTAGGAATATAATTAATAAACTCATTTGCAACAAAAGGTGATTTAATTTTAGTTTTAATATCATCACTCGCTATAAAATCAATGACGTCTTTAACATCAACTGCTTGATTGATTCGATCTTGAATAAGCAAAACATCTCTGTTACCTTTATGGTATTTTTCATGGGTTAATGAGAACGGTAATCGTTCAGCTTCATATGATTTTCTGTTCATTTGATCAATATACCATGCTGCTCTTAAATAACTTAGGTTACAAACTTTTATATCTGTTCTAATGCCCTCAACCTCCTGAGCATACCAAAGAGGGAAAGTGTCATTATCACCGTTAGTAAATAATATGGCATTTTCTTTACAAGAATTTAAGTAATTATAAGCTAAGTCACGAGCAGTATAACGACCAGATCGATCGTGATCATCCCAGTTTTCAGCAGCCATTAATCCGGGAACTAATGTAAGTGTTATTAAAGTTACAAAAATTGCTGAAACTGATTTTGGTAGTTTTTTACCTAGAAAATTTATTATACCAGCAACTCCTAATCCCAACCAAATGGAGAAAGCATAAAATGAGCCTGCAAAAGCATAATCTCTTTCACGGGGTTGTATTGGATACTGATTTAAATAAACTACGATAGCTAATCCGGTTAATATAAATAACATTAGCACTATCGTAAAATCATGTTTCTGTTTCTTGTAATGGAATACTAAACCAATAATTCCAAGAATTAGCGGAAGCATATAATATTTATTTCGGGCAGGATTATTTTTCATGTGTTCGGGCACCATATTTTGATCACCTAATCTGGCATTATCAATAAACGGAATTCCACTTATCCAATTTCCTTTTAAAACATTACCGTGTCCTTGAATGTCATTTTGTCGACCCGAAAAATTCCACATAAAATACCTTAGATACATATGACCTATCTGATATTTAAAGAAAAAAGCCAGATTATCTGCAAAACTGGGCAAGGTGAGCTTCTCTGTTTGACTTCGTCCTGAAACTGTAACCTCTTTATTTGAAAGATTTACCCATTTTTTATATTCATTTATATGGCTTTTGTCAGCACTGTACATTCGTGGGAATAAAGTTGTAAATCGCGGATCGAATTCAACTTCTATTTTATAGTCGGCAATTACATATTTACCATCTTTTTTAATATAAACAGGTTTTGTTTGTTTATTATCAATCATTGGAGCGTCAAATGTATGTCCATAAAATAAAGGCCTATCACCATATTGTTCACGATTTAAATAATATAACAAATCAAATACGTTATCAGGATTGTTCTGATCCATTGGAGGATCTGCTGATGCACGAATTACAATCATTGCATATGAAGAATAACCAATAAGAATTACAGTAATTCCTAAAATGATCGTATTGAATATAATTTTACTTTTTCGCTGAGTATATCTAATTCCCCAAACAATAAAGAATATTAGTGCTGCTGCATAAAAAATAACACCCGAATTATAAGGCAATCCAAAACCATTTACAAATAACAAATCGAACCATGTAGCTATTTTTACAACTCCCGGAATAATAACATACATAATTGTTCCAAGTAAAATCCCAGATATTATAAATGCGTAAAACACACCTTTTTTAGTAACCTTGAATTTCTTAAAATAATACACAAATACAATTGCGGGAATTGCTAATAAATTTAACAAGTGTACTCCGATAGAAATTCCTACTAAATAAGCAATAAGTATAATCCAGCGATTTGCATATTTAGTTTCAGATTCGTTTTCCCATTTTAAAATAGCCCAAAAAATTACTGCAGTAAATAATGATGAAGTTGCATAAACTTCTGCTTCAACTGCTGAAAACCAAAACGTATCCGAAAAAGTATAAGCTAATGCTCCAACCAAACCGCTTCCAATTATAGTTATAACATTGCTTAAAGTGTAATTATCTTCTTTTATGACTATTTTACGAACGAAATGAGTAATTGTCCAGAATAAAAATAGAATAGTAAATGCACTCGACGTTGCCGATAATACATTAACCATTTTAGCAGCATTTGTTGGCGAGCCTGCAAAAATGGTAAAAAACCTTCCAAGAATCATGAAAAATGGAGCTCCTGGAGGATGACCAACTTCCAGTCTAAAAGCTGATGCAATAAATTCGCCACAATCCCAGAAACTAGTCGTTGGCTCAATCGTTAATAAATATACAATTGCTGCAATCAAAAAACTGGTCCAGCCAAAAAGATTATTATATAATCGGAAATTCTTCATCTTATACTGTAAAATTAATTCAACAAAATAATGCTCTAAATTAAAACAAATAACGATAAAACAAATTGTAAATTTCACCAATAACTTAATTTAACTCTTTATAAAAATATGTTTTTAAGGGTTTTTTCTTATTTTCGGAAACATATTTATAAATTATGAATATTAGGAAATACGTCATACTTTTAATATTATTCCTTTTTTATTTCAATCAAGGCATTTCCCAAAACAATTTCCACGGTTATCTGCAAGAATATCAGATTAAGGATATAGATGCAAGTAAGTTGTTTTTACAAATTGACAATAATAATTTTATAAAGAATAATGAATATTTTGGATCAATAGTAGAAGGTTATACTCTTTTAGGATTTAATATTGCTCCACGATTTGAATATTTTCCAAATGCTAAGATAAAATTATGTGCAGGTGGTATTTTTTTATCTTATTATGGTCGAGAAAATGAAGTTGAGGCGTCTCTTTTATTATCGTTTCAGTATAAAGTCCATCCGAACTTAGATTTAATTCTTGGAAATATATATGGCACCGTTAATCACAAATTAATTGATCCGCTTTTTGATTTTGAAAGATATTTAAGTAATAATGTAGAAAATGGAATCCAGTTTATTTGGAGTAGTGATAGAATTTTTGCGGATTTATGGCTCGATTGGGAACAACAAATTCTACAAAGCGATCCTTTTCAAGAAATGTTTAATGTTGGCTTATCATCGGAGTTTATAATTCTAAATAAGGAGAATGGATTAAAGATTGCGGTTCCTTTTCAGAATTTAATTCGTCATGAAGGAGGACAAATTAATAGTAATAACGAAGAACCACTAACTACAATTTTTAATAATGCAACTGGAATAAGTTTGTCAAAACCTCTCAAAAACAAACTTGTTCACAAATTCTTTTTTAATACTTATTTTGTAAATTATCAAGACTTATCACCGAATAAACGCCAAATGTACATTGATGGTTCCGCCAGTTATACTACTCTTGAATTAACAAATTCTAATTTTGATTTCATTCTCGGATACTGGTATGGCGAACAATACGTTGCACCAATCGGAAATCCGATATTTGAAACTTACTCTAGAACAAAATTCTATGTTGAAGAGCCAATAAGACAACTTGCCATTGCTAAGTTAAATTATAAAAAAGATGTTTACAAAGGAATAAATCTGGGAGCCAGACTTGAAGGATTCTATGACTTGTTAGGCAATAATTTTGAATATACATGGACAATGATGGTTATATTTAATGGTAAATTCTTTTTGAAAGAATTTTAATTATCTAATACAAATCTCCACATTTTATTTTTCCATATTTCACCTGCATAATCAATTCCAACTCGAGGAGTAGTTTTTATTTTTATTTCTGAAGGATTTGAATTTTTTTCAATCCATAACCTGTTGCTGGATATCAGGTCTTCTCCATAGAATGATTTATCAATTTGTAAATTCTTAGTAAGTTTTCCTGGCCCATCAAAACTCTCAACACCTCGTATTAAAACTGCTTGAGGTGTTTCTTTTTTACTGGTTACAAAATTCAGCATCCAATACATTCCATAAATAAGATACACATAGATATACCCGCCTTCATGAAACATAATTTCTGTTCTGTGTGTTCTACCCTTACTTGCATGGCAAGCTAAATCGTCTTTCCCTTTGTAGGCCTCAACTTCAGTAATTTTAAACTTTTTAATTTGATTACTAGAAAATTTTCTCACAAGATATTTGCCTAATAAATCAGGGGCAACTTCTAAAACATCTCTGGTAAAAAAGTTTCTCTGAAGTCGTTGCATTAATATTCTATTTTATCTTCTTTATTTCTCCATTTATTGAAAGCTTCTATAGCTTCTTCTCTGAGAATTTGAATAGTAGGTATTTTCCTTTTTTCAACCGGTAAATCTAGTTCATCATAGATAAATGAATCATCGAAGTCAATATTACGAGCATCTTGCTTGGTGTTTGCAAAATAGAGTTTATCTAAATGTGCCCAATATATTGCACCTAAGCACATTGGGCATGGTTCGCACGAAGAATATATTTCACATCCTTGTAAATTAAATGTTCCAAGTTTAGCTGTAGCTTCTCGAATTGCATTAACTTCAGCATGTGCTGTAGGATCATTAGTTGAAGTTACTTTATTTACTCCTTTTGCTATAATTTCTCCATCTTTAACAATTACTGCTCCAAATGGCCCTCCATGCTCTTCAACGTTTTTAATAGAGAGTTCAATAGCCTTTCTCATAAATTCTTCATGACTTTTGCCCATAATCCTCTTCTTTTATAATAATTAATAGTGCCAAATAAAAAAGCTTGTAAAAATAATAAAAAATGTGATAATAATTTGAGTTTCCAGCACTCTTCATTAATTAATAATTGAAATGTAATTACAAATACTATCAAAATAAGCAATTGTTACATCCTTTAAAATTACAAGCTGGATAAGTCATAAAAAAAGTATAGGATTAAAATCTTATAATACTCACAATAAATAAAAAGTAATATATCATAATGCTCATACAAACTTTTTTAT
>JBHOSR010000053.1:0-17150 GCA_042584405.1 Bacteroidota bacterium | reverse complement strand
ACAAAAAAGATTAAAATAAATAAAATATATCAAATAACTGATTATATATTTGAAAGACGATATATAAAAATGAATAAATATGAACGAAAAGATATTAAGACTTATGGTGATTATCTCTTTTACAGCGTATTGCCATAATCTATTTGCTCAAGAATCATTGATTAAAGTTCCTGTTGAATATATTTATGATTCAACTAAGATGATTGATTTAAAAGCCTACGTGTTTAGTCCTTCTGAGAAAAGAGAAGTAAATCCAGCAATCGTAATATTTCATGGTGGTGGTTGGGATATTGGAGAAGCTTCATGGGCTTTTGGTCTGGCAGAAAAATATGCGCAAAAAGGTATGGTTGCTATTGCTGCTCAGTATAGATTGTCAGATCAAGAAACAACTTCTCCAATTGATGCTATGGAAGATGCACGCAATATAATTCTATGGATGAGAGATAATGCAAAAGAACTAGGAATCGACAAAGATAAAATAGCTGCATATGGATGGTCAGCAGGTGCACATTTAGCTGCATCAACTGCGGTATTTAAAACAATAGATACACAAAACAATAAAAATAGTGTACCAAATGCATTGATATTGGTTTCGCCAGGCTTATCATTAAATAAGGATAATTGGTTTAAAAAATTAATAGGTGAAGATAAAAATCCGAATGATTATTCTCCTGCTGAGCATTTAAAAGAAAACATGCCTCCTTCAATAATAGTAGTTGGTATTGATGATACTGTAACACCAGTTTATCAATCAAAATTGTTTCATGAAAATATGCTAAAATATGGCAATGAGTCATATTTACATATGTATGAAGGTGTTGGTCATCTCTTTACTCCTTCCGATCAGCCCGATAATGCTTATCCAAATCCATATGAAGAAATACAAGGAAAAGCTTATCATGAAATAGATCTATTTTTGAAGAAATTGGGATATATAAGGTAGTAAATATGCCTAATGTATTTTTTTATTTTTTGTGATTTGCTGACTAATACGTAAATTTAATCTGTTATTAATCCATTAATAATATTTGATTATGAAAAATATTAAAACAACTTTCCTGTTTCTAGTATTATTTGCATTCATTTTTAGTGCTTGCGATGAAAACGAACAATTAGCTCCTTATATAATAGCTGGTGATAGTACAAAGGTATTTATTGATTATACTCCAGATAAACTACTAGAATGCACTATAGGTGAAGGAATTGGTCATTATTATGCTTATGACTCAATTAGTTTTTACAATGATGGTATATACGATATAACATTTGAAATTGATTTTTATAATCAGATATTAGATAGCGGCGATTATTACGATTCTACGTTGGGAGCCTGGGTTTATTATAATCTATATCCTGATTTTAGATTAACTGTTCATTTAAATAATGATATTAGTTTAGGTTTAAATGAATATAATTCCTATTATCCCGATGCCTTATTGTTAGGAGAAAAAATTGATGATAATGTACTTTGGTCAGATGAATATGAATATATACTTAATTATAGCACACCTTTTGATTCGTATGGTGTATGGAAACAGCATGATTACTACAGTTATTTAGCTATAAAAAAGGAATTAGATAATAATACCTATTATGGTTGGATAAAAATGAGAATGACCTGGGGGAAACTGTATATAAGTAGTTATGGAATACAAAAGGCATTATAACCCAAAATACGTTACCGATGTCAAAAGATTTCATTCGTTATTTAAATATTTTGGGAATAAAAAAAGTAAAACCTAGTTTAAGTGAGCTAAAAAAAATCATTCAAGCACAATTAAAAATTATTCCGTTTGAAAATATTTCTAAACTATATTACTTAAAGACTTCCGGATTTAAAGGCATTCCTACTTTAAATGAGTTTCTTGATGGTATTGAAAAGTACAATTTTGGAGGTACGTGTTATGCTAATAATTTTCATTTATACCAACTTCTCAGGTACTTAGGATATGATGTTTTATTATGTGGGGCTAACATGAAGCAAAAAGATGTTCATATTGTAAATATTGTGAAAATTGATGGAACAGAATTTATAGTTGATGTTGGGTATGCAGCTCCTTTTCTTGAGCCTATTCCAAGGAATCTGTTAAATGATTATAAAATAACTTTTGGAACTAGTGAATATGTTTTTAGTCCGATAGATTCTGCAAATCATTCTAAACTATCTTTTTACCGAGAAAGTGAACTTGAACATGGGTATCAAATTAATCCAAAACCCAGGCATATTCACGAATTTGCTCAAGTTGTAGAAGAATCTTATCGACCCGATGCTACATTTATGAATTCTATTTTAATTGTTCGTTATGAATCAGATTATTCACAGTTAATTCATAACAAAACATTTATAGAAACGAGTGGATCAAATACTAAAAAGAGATCTTTAAATACGTTAAAAGAACTTGAAGCAACAATTGAAGAAGTATTTAGAATACCCTCCAATATCTCTAATTTGGCTCTTAAAGATTTGGCATTTACTAAAAGCGCATGGAGTTAAAAAACAGTCAACTGTTTAACCATGGAAAATAAAATAGTACGAATAAACTTAATGTACAAACTATTTTTGATTAAGCATACGCGTTGTGTTAACATCTCCAGCTGACTGCTTTAGGTATTAGTCTTCAATAACTTGCAGACCATTTTTTTGATAAAACGCTATTTTGTCTTTTATTGATTTTGCTTCTTCGCTTGGATCAGGATAATACCAAACCATATCTGTTAACTTCTCATTACCTAAGTTAAGACTATAATAACTCGCTACACCTTTCCATACACAAGTGGTTTTTAAATCACTTTTTTCTAAAAAATCATTATCAATTGATTCTAAAGGGAAGTAGTGATTCCCTTCTACTTTAATTGTATCATTGCTTTCTGCAAGTATTTTTTCTTTATATAAAACTTTTACCATACTTACTTAGTATTAAATTTAAATTAATTAATCGTTATATAATTCAATCAGTCTTTGCTATTTGCTAATCGTATGCCGGTAAACTGCCATCGTTTTTCAGGTTGAAAAAAATTTCTGTATGATGTTCTATAATGACTAAATGCTGTTGCACATGAACCACCACGCAATACCATCTGGTTAATCATAAATTTACCATTATATTCACCTAATACTCCTTTATCTTGCTTATATCCCGGATAAGGCAAATAAGCACTATTAGTCCACTCCCACACATCGCCAATAAGTTGATATGAGCTTTCTTTACGTGCCAAAGGGTGAAATAAATTGTTGCTCTGAAAATTCGACAGATTATAATCTAACCCAGTAGCATACTTATTTACAGCTACCTCCCACTCAAATTCAGTTAAAAGTCTCATTTCTTTCCATCTTGCGAATGCTTCAGCTTCATAAAAACTCACATGAGTAACTGGTGCGTCAGGATTTATGCAGTATCAATAAACACTTCTATTTCGAGATTAAAGAAAAAATCACGACTAATCATTAAAGGAGATATCCCTGAATCATACTATGAAACTGACATTGTAGATGATTTATCAAATAATGAATCGTTACAAATTTTACTTAAAGCTATTTACGAACTGAACAATATTGATAAATCTATAATGCTTTTATATTTAGAAGAAAAAACTTATGCCGAAATAGCTGATGTTATTGGAATATCTGAGTCTAATGTTGGTGTAAGAATTAATAGAGCAAAGGCAGTTTTGAAACAAAATTTAAATTATCTGGATCATGAAAAATAATGAATTGAATAATTTATGGAAAGGGATTGATTTGGAAATAAATCTAAAATCAAAAGAAGAGCTAAAATCTATACTCAAAGAAAAGACTACTAGAACGATGAATAAATTCTATTACTTTATCGGTATATCAATAATTCTTAGTATAGGTTTTATAATATTTTTAATAATTACGGCATGTAATCGCAACAACGATATTATTTATCAATTAAATAACTATTTCGCTTGTTTGCTTACCTTGATTTCACTAATAGGATCGATATGGTCATGGAAAAAATTACAGGAAAACAAACTTCAACTACCTCTAAAAGACTGGCTAGAACAAAGAATCGAGATGCTTTCTAAATGGTTATCGGGTAAACTGGTTTATTTTATGATACCGATTTTAGCCATACCTACTATTTTATCCATACATGTTTATTATGAGTATAAATCATTCATAGAAGTTATAAAAACCGAAGAATCAATCTATGGTTTATTAGTTGGATTCATTATCGGAATAATAGTATCTTTTTTCGTTGCTACGAAAATCCGAAAAGACCAATCTAAAAATCTTAATTTCTTAAATGATTTGTACAAACAGCTTTGTAGTATTTCATAGGAACATCAGGTTTTAATCAGGAAGGGAGACTTCCTTTTATATCTTGTAAACTATGAGATTAACGTTTTTTATTATCATCTTTTTTCCCAATACAGTAATAATAAGATTTTAAGAAAAACTCTTTTTTTCTAACATTTTTTAATTCCTTTTGCATTATTGTGCATAGCCGCAAACTATTCTTGTGTCCTTCATATGTACCACCAAATCGTTTAGCAAGAAATATGGTAATAGGATTGAAACGAGCATAAGAGTTGGAAGCCAGTTGCATGTCTCCAATTATTATTTCACCATCTTCTTTTACACAAGAAAGTAAGTTGTAATATGCAATTAAATAATCAGGAATAATTGACAAGCCTAATGTACAAACTCCAGAATCATATTGAAAGCCTGAATTATTTTTAAATTGAGTAACATCAGCCTGAATTAATTCAATATTACTCCACTTGTTTCTTTCGATTCTTTTCTGGGCTCTCTGAAGCATTTCAGCAGAAAAATCTACTCCTGTAATTTTTCCTTCCTTTCCAATTCTTTTTATTATTTCTGAGAAATCAAGTCCTGTACCACAGCAGAATACAATAACACTGTCTCCAGGTTTTAATGATGAATCAATAAAGGCTTGTTTCTTATACTTACTAAACATATGTGAAATAGGCAAATCATAGTGCTTTGTAACTTTTCCTGAATAAATCTCTTTAATCTTTTTCGAATCTAAATTCATATCTATAGATTTTTTACAATGATTATTTATTTTATTCTACCATAAATAAGTCCAATTACTATTCCGCCTACTCCTTAGACCCTCCTAAAGTAATTATAATTGTTATCAGGTGATTTTTATGAAAATCAGACTAGATATTTTTACCTATAAAAATACCTCCAACGTCAGAATATCCTATTTTAGTCTTGTCCTTTTCCGTTCTCCCATGTTTATAAAGTTTGAAGATAGTGATTAGTTTGCACACTATCAATAGATTATTTAATACGTTTTTTCTGGAATAAAATTCTTTTTCTTGTTAGTTTTACTTTTCATATTGTTTATTTACTGCTATGATCAAATATTTACTTTATACTTTGGTTTTTATTGTCATTAATGAAGGATTGCTTCATAGCCAAGAGACAAGTAATTCTGATTGGCAGTTAGCAAAAACTAAAGATGAAATTTCGATATATACCCGAAAAGTAAATTATTCTGATTATAAAGAATTTAAGGCTGAAATGATAGTAAATTCCAAACCTGATGCTATAGTCATATTCTTACAGAACATAGATGGATATAAAGAATGGCTACCAGATTGTTTGGAATCAAAAAAGCTATATCAAATAAGCTCGACTGAACAAATTAACTATTTAATTACTGATGTTCCCTGGCCTTATGAAGATAGAGATATTATTTATCGTTTTAAGGTAACAAAAAAGAATTCCAAATCAGGTCAGTTTAGAATCCTAATCGAAAATAAACCAAAGTATTTAGATTTAAAGAAGAATATCGTGCGAATTCCCAATTCACTAGGTTTCTGGGTAATAACTCCTATAAGTGAAAATCAAACTAAAGTTGTATATCAAATGCACGTAGAACCCGGGGGGTATGTTCCTGCATGGTTGGCCAATTTGAAAATTGTTGATACACCTTATACGTTTCTATATAATTTACGTGAGCAAGTAGAAAAGAATTAACTATTCCAAATCTAACTCTTTTAATAAATTATCATAAATCCGATTAAGTTCAACTTCTTTTTCCTTTAATTCAATTATTTCTTTGTAAAGAAGAAACAAATTTTCATATGTTTTATCATTCGATAGCATTTCGCGACTTCTCAGAAGTTCAGTAAGAATTAAAACTTGCTCAAATATTGCTTGTTGCTGGCTATAAGCACTCCCAATAACTTGCAATTTTTTGAAATCAATACTATTTAACGAAGGATTTAATTTTGCAGTTTGCCAAACTGAATTTGATACGGATTTCCGCATTAAGCCGTATGGTGCAATAATATGAAACTGAAAACCAAAATCTGATTTAAGGCTATCTATGCCAGAATCAGTTTCAGAAACGCGTTCTATATTTTTTCGTACAATTTCATGATATGATATCATATCATTGTTAATAGTCTTATTATTTTCTATTTCCTGTTTAACATTAAAAAGAATTTGTTTTAATTCTTTATCGGTTTTTAAATTACTCCTGTATTCATCTAAAAATAAAGCAAAAAGAACACTAAAAATTATTAAAAAAGTTTGTATAATATATTCGAAATATTTTTTATTAATCTTTTTCATGACTTAAAAAGTATAGGCCCATTAGAATTACATATTAAAACTTAAAGATAATTTATTTTTTTATTTTGTTTGGAAAAGCAGGATAGAAGATGTGATTTTCATGCAATATGTACATTGAATAGAATATTTTTCAACTACTGTGAGGTCTTTTACGATTAAAGTTTGTAGAAAGCACTTAGATTGCAATCCACAAAGCCCAAATTACTAGTGAATCAATATTATAGATTTTTAGTATTAAAAATGCTTTAGTAAACCAAAATCATTTTTGTGAAAATGATATTAGAATTTTTCTTACAATCTTACTTTTTCAAAAAGTCCATAACAGCAGACAATACCTTTTCGGGTTGTTCTATCCACGAATAATGACCACATTTTTCAATAAATAGCATTTCCGATTGAGGAAAATAATGATTTATTGATATTGGAACTGACTCGCCAAGAGGATCTTGTCGGCCATGCATAATAAGTACAGGATTTGTATAGTTTAGTTCAAACGATTCTATATCTAACTGTCGATTATAAATATCTGTCCAAATAAAACGCCCCATATCAAAATTAAAATGATAAGCTTTCATGGTTTGTGTTACCAATAATGATTTTTCTCTATCGTAAAAATAACCTGGCATTCTTGCTCTTATTATTTCTGTAATGGCTTGTTGTCGATCGTTTGCTAAACGTAATGAATCGCTCCAGTATTCAACAACCTGTACATCTGTTGCCTGTAATCCAGAATTTATATTATCTAAAAAGTGACCAAATGCATTTGTATTTAATCCCATCGAATTTAATAGTATAAGCTCAGAAACCGATAATGGAAAAAAATGTGTATAAAGTGTTGCCAAATAACCACCATACGAAAATCCTAAAACAGCCCATTGTTCAATTTCTAAATTGTTACGAATAGCTTCAAAATCTTTTAAAGTTAAATCAATGGAAATTGTTGTTGAATCAAATATTTCGGGTGATGATTTTCCAGTTCCACGCTGATCAACCAAAATACATTTAAAATGAGGTGAAAGAACCTCGCATAGGCTTACATATCGATCGGAATGATCGCCCGGACCGCCACCAATAATAAGAATAGGAGTACCCTCACCAAAAATTCTATAGTGTATATCTAATCCCTGGCTATTCACTTTTTCATATTGAGCAAAACTAATATTGTGAAATAATGTGATTAAAAAGATAATTTGAAATATGATTTTTAGTTTCATTGCGTAGGTTTTTAAAGGTGAAAAATCAATCTATATAATGATTAACAATTACTTTATTACCCTATTGTTATGGCAAAATCCTAAATTACAAATAAAAAAAATGCAGTTACTTAATTGTAACTGCATTTCTTTATTTCTGTTAAATATTCATCATCATCTAAATATAAGCTTTAATCCAATTAAATACTTCTTTTCTTCGTTCATCTGTATTGATCAGTGCAGCGGAATGACTAGAACTGCCCAAAATTATATCGATTTTTTTAGGATTAAGTGTAACATCAAATAGTGCTTGTGATTCGTATGCGTTATCATTTTCACCAGCAATATAGTACACTGTATTAATATTAGTTGTACCATATAAACTTTCAACTGCATCGTAAAATGAAGTTAGAGCAACAGCGACTTTCACATCAGGATATTGTGTTGCACCCGTAGCAAGTATAGCTCCCATGCTACCTCCAACAATTCCAATTCTGTTAGGATTTACAAATTCTTTTGCTTGCAAATAAGTAATAACATCATCTAAATCTTTTGGTAACAAATCCGGATCAGATGTAAAAGTTATCCAATTAATGGTACCTTCAGACTCACCATGACCTCTTAGGTCATAGGCTAAGGCAACATATCCAGAATCAATACACATTTGATATAAAGCATTATTTGTCCATTCATATCTATTGGCTGATCCCATATGTATAAAAATAATTGCTGGAGCAGGTTCTGTGTGATCTAATTTATATGTTAAAGTCGCTTTTGTTACTATTCCATTAGTGGTTAAAGTAAAATCAGTATTTATATAATTGGTTATAACACTTACTTCATCACTATAATCAGAGCATTTTTCACGAATATAGTATCTAACACGATAATAATACTTCATATCTTGCTCTAAATCATCTATTACTAGAAAATTATTGTCTGCACCAACAATCTCACAGGTTTTTACTATTTCAGTGAAATTAGAGCTAGTTGAAATTTCAAGCTCATATTTCTCGGCCGTAATAATTTTACTCCAGTTTGCCTGAAATCCAAATTGCGAAATATTACTCGCTGATAAAGCTGATATGTTTGTAAAAGCAATATAATTGGTTGTTGCGCTTACTGCATTACTAAAGTCGGAAGTTTCGGAGCCAATATAATACCTAATATGATAATAATATTGCACATCTTTTTCTAAATCATTTATAACATATGATTCTAATTCAAGATCATTAATTTGATAAGTTTCTACAATGCTGGTAAATCTAATATCAGTCGATATTTCAATTTCGTATGATTCGGCTTTATCCACTTTTCTCCAGTTTATTTGAAAACCATTGGCTGTAATGTTTGTTGCAGGTAAAGCAGTAATTCCCTCAAAAATAATTTCTTCAGTTGTAGTAGTATCTTCTTCACATCCCCAAAGTAACAAGGTTAAAATGAATGTAATGCTTAATAAATTTTTCATGATGTTATAGTTTTAATTACTATACAAAGAATGTGATTAGGAAAATAATTCAAAAATGAAATCAACGTACTACAATATGGTACATACCAACTTAAAAAAGTAATATACAATTGCTTAAACAGAAAGGGCATAGATAATGGATATTATAAATGTGAGTTAAAATACTTGATTTCAATCTTTTATGATTGTATCTTTAGATAAATTACTTAGCAATGAGAAAAATTGTACTAATCACTTTATTCGTTATACTTATTTCAAATACTTATTCACAGAATTACGATTTAATTGTAAACACCAACGGTGATTCAATAGCTTGTCATATCGATAGTGTTTCTGACGCTCATATATATTTTAAAATGAAATATAAACGAGACTGGATAAATACAAATTACATTAAAGGTAAAGTTGTTAATTATCAATATGATGCCATAAATAAAAAAAATATTCATTTAAAGTCCGGATCTTCTTATATAGTTCCATTTAATCAAATACCTCCAAACGAAAAAATGAATTTATCATTTTTTTTAGGATTTTCTTCACTTGGGCCTAAATCAGATATAGAAAATGCTATGAAATCTGCTGGATAAGATGACTATGGTAGTATGGGGTTTTTTAGCTCTTCAACTTCTCATCCTATCACAACACGATATCCTGTTTTTGATATTGAAGCAACCTATTTTTTATCAAAAAAGAGTGGAATTTCTTTAAATGTTGGATTAGCAGATTGCATTGATGTAGATGGCTTAGGTATATTTTTTATTGAAAATCACGGACAAGATACATATACATTGGAGTTAATAAGTAAAATTTGGACGGTTTCGTTAAATTACGTTTATTGCTCAATGAATAAACGACATTATATATTTATCGGACCTTCATATCTTATTCACAGTTTAAAAGGCGAAATGGTTGATGAAAGTATGGCTGCCAATTACAGTGAAAAACTAGGACTGTATCTGGGATATTCATTTCAGGTAATACAGAAAAAGAAATGGTTTTTGATGTTAAATACCAATTATAGATGGGCACCGAAAACAGAAATAGGCCCTTACATATATAATAACGATGTTTATGAACCTTATACGCTTGCCTTACTTCCTGTTACAGAAATAGACTTAACATGCCTAAATATTGGTTTATCATTAGGCTTTAGAATTAGAAACAAATAATAAAAATATCGACTATACAAAAAAGGCCCAATCAACGATCAAGGCCTTCTTGTATTTGTATTCTAATTTATAATTCGTAATTGTTCAGTTTTCCCACCGGATAAATATCTTTTTGTTGATCCCAGTAAGGTGTTAAAGCATAGAACCAAAACAATTTAACCCACTGGTTATTATAAATTTGCGGATTATCCTCTACAGCTTGCCGATATTGGTCAAGTAATTCAGGTTTTTCTTTAATCATTTCACGAGCCATTTTTTCCATTACATAAGTCTCAACATATTCTTTACGTTCAAAAATAGTATTGAAAAATCCCCAGCGAACAAACGAGTCCGGACCAACAGGCTCCAATAAATGTGCAATAATTTTTACTGTTCGCTGATTAGTTGGAACTATCACTGATCCTTTTTCATAAGTCTTTTTGATAGTAATATCAGTTAAATTAAAATCTTGTACCATCAGTCTACCTTCGAAAGGATAATTTGCAAACTGCACATTTGTAAATTGATATGTTTCAATATCGAATTCTTTTGTTTCTTCTAAAATGGAATATTCAATTCCATGTATATCCAAGCGTTTAATAACATCGGTCCATTCAACCGGAATTATATAGGCTTTAGGAATGTTTACTGTTGATCCTGGCATTAATTTATCGAAAAGAACTAATTCATAATCTTTTGGTTTATCGCTAAATTGCACCCAAATATCATCGGTTAAATCGCTTTGAACAATATCATATTCTACACCTTTAAAAGTAACAGTAGTACTATCTTCTTGCGAAGTATAGTAACTCAACACAAAATCTTTTCCAGCTAATTGTGTGCTTTCTAAATCTGTTTTTTTGTTTATATCAACTAAGTCCTTATGCTGATCATCAATAATTTTTATCGTTTGTTGTAGTAAATGATACGTTGCGTCTACTCTGGTTTTGTAGTCTTTTAACATATGTGTTTCTACCAGTAAAGCCGGTCGGTTTTGATAAGCAATATAACCAGTCGAATATCTTGGAGGAGCAGTACGACGTATTAACCCACTTCGCGGATCGTGCCATCTGCGAAACGATACATATGGAAACATTAATATATCATCTTTTAAAAGCTCTTCTTCAATTTCTAATAGATAATCCTTCTGCCATAGAGTTTGTGCTTCGTTCATATCACCTAAAATATGCATTCCATATGTTAATTGATATTGATAATCGGCGCCATCAGTCGTATGAATATCAATAAACATGTCAGGTAACCAGGTATTAAATAGTTCTAACCAATACTGCATCTCTAATGCATCAGCTTTTGTAAAATCTCGATTTAGATTATAATTTTGGGCTGTTGTTCGCCAACCCATTTCTTTAGGACCGTTCTGATTAATCCTGTTGTAAGCACTAAATCGCTCATGTCCATCAACATTAAAAATAGGAATAAACAAGAGAGTAGTGTTTTCAAGCAATTCTGGATATTTATTATGTATAATTATATCGCGGATTAGCATCAAACCGGCATCTTTACCTTCTGATTCACCAGGATGAATACATGCTTCAATAAACAAAATAGCATTTCCTGATTTTTTAACCTCTTCAACAGTAAAGTTTTTGTTTTTATCAATAATTAAAAGAGGTAAGTCTCTGCCTTGCAAGCTATTACCAAATGTTTTATATTCAATATATTCTGAACCATCAGCCAATTTCTTGGCATACTCTATAGTCTCTTTATAGCGGGGAGTTTCTAAATAATCCGATTTCTCGTAAAAAGTAATCCATTCATTTTCCTGACTAGTCACCGCTAAACTAAGTATTATGGCAAGACAGATTAGTAAAATTCTTTTCATGTTGATAGAATTATAGTTATAATATGAGATTTTAATAATAGACACAATAATATAGATAAAGTTTAACTAATATTCCCTAATTCAGAATACGGTACATTTATTTTCACTTTTAATACTTTTATCCGGATTTTCAGAACGTGAAATAAAAATATCAATTAAAATGCCGAAATAGAAAACATGATTATTAATATTCGTATTTTTTTCATATTATTAGTTTTTATTTAAACAATAATAAATCATTATCAATATTTAATTAACTTAATTACTAATCTTAACTTTATAGTTTATGCAACCCATTAAAGCTTTATTACCAGTATCTATTTGGTTAATGCGTATAGGTCTTATACTGTATGCTTACTACGAATACTTTAAAACCTTTACTAAGTTTAATCTCGATAAAGTGGACTTTTACATCGCAGCATTTTTCTTGATTTTTAGTGTTATTATTTTTGCAACAGGCTTTAAGAAACGATCAGCATTGACAGTAATATCAGGATTTATCATAACATTAATTGCAATTTACAATATAATAAATACTATCGATGGTGGTTTGGATACTGCATTAATCCTTAACTTTCTGATTGCTAGTATAGCTATATTTTTCCTTGCAAATCCTGCAGGTAAATAAAAGCATAACAATATTGCATTGTAAACGAAAATGTAATAAAACATAGTTTGTTTTATGATATTTTCCATTAATTTTAGCCTGCCTTATAAAACACTTTAAATATGTTTTATTAGAAAAATGAAGAAAATTCTAATTCTATACTATTCACAGTCGGGACAACTTACTGAGATTGTTAAAAATTTTGCAAAACCATTTGAAAATTCTAATGATTATGTAGTTAAATATGCTAATATTGAGCCCGTTAAAGAATATAAATTCCCTTGGAAAGGATATAAATTCTTTGATGTATTTGCTGAATCGGTAAATCGTATTCCATGTGAATTAAAACCTTTAGATTTAGAAGATGAAAATTTTGATCTAATTGTTTTTGCTTATACTGTTTGGTATATGTCGCCTTCAATACCTTCCAATTCATTTTTATTGTCTGATCAGGCAAAACGTATTTTTAAAGATAAGCCTGTTATTACTTTATTAGGAATTCGAAATATGTGGGTTGTAGCACAAGAATATATTAAACAAAAAATTGCAGAATTAGGTGGAAAACTTGTTGGAAATATTGTATTAAGAGATAGGGCCGAAAACTTAACAGGTATTGTTACCATCTCATATTTTTTATTTTCTGGTAAGAAGGATCGATTTTTAGGTTTCTTCCCAAAGCCAGGAATTTCTCAGAAAGATATTGAGGGTGTTAAAAAATATGGAGAAATTGTTGAAAATTATTTCAGTAGTAATAAATTAGAAAATCTTCAGGAAAATCTATTAAAACATAAGGCAGTAAAAGTAAATCCATATCTGGCAACAACCGAGCAGATGGCTTATAGGAGAGTATTTACAAAATGGTCGAAGTTTATTTTAAAAAAAGGAGGACCTGGAAATACAGCCCGAAAAACAAGGATTAGAATATTTGCATGTTATTTTCCTTTTGCAATTTTAGTAATTGCGCCTATAGAATATGTTTTTTTTATTACTTTTGCACCTTTTAGATTAAGATCGATAAAAAAGGATATAAAATATTTTTCGGGAGTAAAATTGAAGTTGAATAATTAGAACGTAGAAAAGATGCCGAACCAAGTTTATATAAATAATATTGCTAAATTCTTACCAAATGAACCTGTTTCAAATGATGAAATGGAGCCAGTCTTGGGAATGATAAATGGAAAACCTTCCAGATCAAAAAATATTGTACTACGACAGAATGGTATAAAAAATCGTTACTACGTTATTGATAAAGAAGGAAAAGCAAATTATAATAATGCTGACCTAACGGCAAATGCCATTAAAAAATTGGAAAATGGGAATTTCTCGTTGAAAGATCTTGAAGTATTATCATGCGGGACCTCATTAGCCGATCAGTTACTTCCATCGCATGCTTCAATGGTTCACGGAAAAATTGGCAATAATACACTCGAAATAGTTTCTCCATCAGGTGTTTGTTGTGCTGGAATGCACGCAATGAAATATGCATTTTTATCCGTTTTATCCGGACAGTCAAAAAATGCTGTTGCATCAGGTTCTGAAGTAATTTCGACATTATTACGTGCTGATAAATATGCAAAAGAACTAAATTGCACAAATCATTTGGAAAAGAATCCCATACTTGCATTTGAAAAGGATTTTCTGCGTTGGATGCTTTCCGATGGAGCAGGAGCAGCACTTTTAGAAAACAAACCCAACACCAAAGGTATTTCTTTAAGAATTGAATGGATTGATACAATATCTTATGCTAATGAATTAGAAGCTTGTATGTATGCAGGTTCTGATAAAAATGAAAACGGAATCCTAAAAGGGTGGAAAGAATACGATCCAGAATTGTGGTTAGAGCATTCAATATTTTCCGTTAAACAAGATGTTAAGTTGCTCGATAAGTTTGTGGTCAACAGATGTATTACACCAATGGCGGCATCATTAAACAAACGTAATATTAATTGTAAAACAGATATCGATTACTTTTTACCACATCTTTCATCAATGTATTTCAAAAAGAAATTGTACGATGAATTAGTAACTCAAGGAATTGAAATCCCTGAAGAAAAATGGTTTACTAATTTAACTAAAGTAGGAAATGTTGGTTCAGCATCTATCTATGTAATTTTAGAGGAATTATTCCATTCGGGTCAACTGAAAAAGGGAGAGAAATTACTATTAATGGTACCAGAAAGTGGACGATTCTCATATGCATATGCATATTTAACTGTTGTTTAATAAAAATGAAATTCAATATATTAAAACCCTGTAGAATAAACTTCAGGGTTTTTTTATTTCTAATTGTTGAATAAAATTGTGAAATTAGGCAATAAATCTTATTTTAGCTTTATAGACAAATTAACTCTCTAAATCATAACTAAATGTATAATATTGCTTTATTTGGTCCTCCAGGGGCAGGAAAAGGAACACAGTCTCGTAAACTGATCGAAAAATACAATTTAGCCTATATTTCAACTGGCGACATTTTAAGAGAAGAAATAGCTGAAGGATCAGATCTGGGTTTGCAAGCTCAAAGTGTTATTGAAACGGGTGGTTTGGTTTCCGATGAGATCATTGTACAAATAATCGAAAAAAAAATAAAAACAAATACCGAAGTAAATGGCTTTCTTTTTGATGGCTTTCCGCGCACTGTAGTACAAGCCTATATTCTTGAAGGATTAATGCTTAAACTGAATACCTCGTTAAACTGCATGGTTACCTTGGAAGTACCTAAGGACATATTGATGGATCGGATGCTCGAACGTTCAAAGAAAGAAAGCAGAATAGATGATACAATTGATGTAATTGAAAACAGACTTAAAGAATATAAAAATAAAACTGTTCCCGTTGCTGATTTTTATAAAGACAAAGGTATTTGTTATTCAGTTGATGGCGTAGGAACTGTTGATGAAATATTTAATAGAATAACCAATGTTGTTGAACAATCGCTAATAAAAACAAAATTGAATGTTGTTCTGTTTGGTCCTCCAGGAGCAGGAAAAGGAACACAAGGTAATTTATTAGCTGAAAAATATGATTTGGTTTATATTTCAACCGGTTCACTTCTAAGACGAGAAATTGAAAAAGGAACTGAAATGGGATTGGCAGCTAAAGGCTATGTAGAAAAAGGAGATATCGTTCCTGATGAATTTGCTATAAAATTAATCGAAAAACAAATTCAAACTCATCCTGAAGCAAAAGGTTTCTTTTTTAAAGGATTTCCGAGAACTATCGTACAAGCTTACATATTAGATGGTATTTTGCGAAAGCATAATTCATCGGTTTCATGTGTATTTAATTTAGACATTCCAACACTAGAAGCAGTTAAACGTTTAACTGCTCGCAGTAAAACTGACAAACGAAGATATTATGATATGAACACAGAGGTAATTATTCGCAGATTAGAAAGCTTTAAGTACATTACAGCACCTGTACTAAAATATTACAAAAAACAAAAGAATATTTATAATATTAATGCGATAGGCTCTGAAAAGGAAGTATTTGAAAGACTAGTCGAAAAACTCGAACTAGCTTTCAAAAATGCAAGATAAAATTAAAAAGCTCCTTTATAGGGAGCTTTTTAATTAATAGTTAAAATCTCATTTACTTGTTCGCAGTTTTCATCAAATATAAGCGAATATGTTCCTATTTCATATTGTGTTCTTTCTTGAATTAAATCAACGGCAATTTCAATACTCGGAACTGGGAATTCTTTGCTATCTAAGTATATTGATGTGGCTTTCAATTCAACACCGATATCTTCTATTTGAATGCCGTCGGGCAATTCTTCTTTTAATTTATTAACATCATCGCCAGTAAATACATCGGCAAGCAAACCGCTTAAACTTGCTAAGGTATCTTCAATAAGTTGATCTTTGGTTTTCTTAAGAAAAACTATGTTTTCTATTTTATTTTTCATATTAAATGTAAAGGTATTAATCTGAAATTTAAAATTAGGTAAAAGAATTAACATAGAAAAATTACAATATAATCTAAAACATATATCAATCTATTGCAGCACGATTTTATAGAGTATATATTTGGATAAAAATTTGTTATGAAAGAATTCTCCATAATTTCAGTATCAATTATTAATATTGTAATAGGAGTAAGGTACTGTATTTTAACTTATAAGCAAAAGATAAAGCCTGCTCTAGCCATGTGGGCATTTTTCACATTAGCTGTTGCGATGAGTTTAACAACTTATATGGCTAACGACAACTTTACATTATGGGATAATATTCTGAATACTACCGATTTAATTTTAGTTTCAACAGTTACTATTGTTATATATTTTTTTGGTGATAAAAGTTCTAAATTTTCAAG
>JBHOSR010000052.1:0-17315 GCA_042584405.1 Bacteroidota bacterium | reverse complement strand
CCAACTAAAAGAGTTGTTCTTAAAACCATTTCAGGAATTTCTTTTCTGAAATAATTAATCAATTCATAAGTCTGTTTCTTTGTTATTCCTCGTCGCATATCCTTCAAAATCCTATCACTTATATGCTGAACTGGAATATCTAGGTATTTGCAAATATTTGTTTTTGATTTCATCACATCAATCACATCCTTTGGAAATTTAGCAGGAAAGGTGTAATGTAATCTAAGCCATTTTAATCCTTTTAATTCGGATAGTTTATTGATTAATTCTCCTAATTTGAAATCTTTGTAAATATCAATACCATAGTACGATAAATCCTGAGCAATTAGAATAATCTCTTTAACTCCCTGGCTTAACATAAATTCAGCTTCTGAAAGCAATTCTTCCATAGGCCTTGATCGATGTTTACCTTTTATTAAAGGGATTGCACAAAACGAGCATGTTCTATCGCAACCTTCAGATATTTTTAAATAAGCATAGTGTTTTGGTGTGGTTAATAATCGTTCACCAACAAGCTCTTCTTTGTAATGCCCACCAATCGATTCAACAAGTTCTTTTAAATTATATACTCCAAAGTATTTATCTACAACTGGAATTTCTTTTTCTAGCTCTTCCTTATATCTCTCAGATAAACATCCAAAAACAAAAAGTTTTTCAATTTTTTTATTATTCCTTAAATCTTCAAATTGCAAAATGGTTTCTATTGATTCTTGTTTTGCATCGTTTATAAAACCACAAGTGTTTATAATTACAATGTCTGATAGTTTATTCGAATCATGAAAAACTTTAAAACCATTTGATTCTAGCTGTTTCATTAAAGATTCGGAATCAACTAGATTTTTTGAACAACCAAGTGTAATAATGTTTACTGTTTTTATACCTTTTGTCTTCATTTTAAAATAATAAAACCTGATGGACACTGCCCAACAGGTTGTGTAAAGATTAATAGATTATTTTACTTAGAAAATAAAGAATCTACAAACTCCTTTCTATTAAATACTTGTAAATCTTCTAAACCCTCTCCAATACCAATATATTTCACGGGAATTTTAAATTGATCAGAAATGCCAATAGCTACACCTCCCTTTGCTGTTCCATCTAACTTTGTTAATGCTAATGCAGTAACATCTGTAACATTTGTAAATTGCTTAGCCTGTTCAAATGCGTTTTGTCCTGTTGAGCCATCTAGTATTAGCAAAATTTCATGTGGTGCATCAGGAATAACCTTTTGCATCACTTTTTTAATTTTACCAAGCTCATTCATTAAATTTACTTTATTGTGCAATCGCCCTGCAGTATCAATAATAACAATATCAGCATTATTAGCTTTGGCTGATGATAATGCATCGTATGCAACAGAAGCTGGATCTGATCCCATTTTTTGTTTTACTATTGGTACATCAACCCTTTCTGCCCAAATTGATAATTGATCAACTGCAGCAGCTCTAAACGTATCAGCAGCTCCGAGATAGACTTTTTTACCAAGGTTTTTGAACTGATATGCTAGTTTACCAATTGTTGTGGTCTTGCCAACTCCATTTACTCCCACAACCATTATAACATACGGACCATTATTTGAACTAAATGAGAGATCTATTTCTTCAGCGATATTTTCTTCTAATAATAACGCAATTTCTTCTTTTAGAATTATGTTCAATTCGTTAGTTCCGAGATACTTATCTTGTAAAACTCTCTCCTCTATACGTTCAATTATTTTTATAGTAGTGTTTACACCAACATCAGACGATATTAATACTTCTTCCAAATTATCAAGTACTTCATCATCAACCTTGGATTTACCAATTACAACACGCGATAACTTTTTAAAAACAGTTTCTTTAGTTTTCTCGAGACCTTTATCAAGAGTTTCTTTTTTCTCTTTTGAAAAAATTCCAAACGTACCCATTGAATTTATTTTAATCTAATTTTTTGGTTATCAGCAGCTAAATTTACTACAAAATACCGAATGCCAGAAATAAAAAAAGCCTTCTTTTAGTAAGAAAGCTTATTTTAATAAATATTTTTGAGTGAATTATTTCTTTTCGAAAAATTCTTTAATTTTTTCATTGTACACCATTTCTTGAACGTACTGGAATCCTCCTTTTTCTGATTTTACCATTTTAATACATTTGGTAAAATTTCTTCCAGCACCGGTTTGTAAACTTGCAACTGCTTTTTTAGCCATGACTTAATTATTTAATTTCTTTATGAACTGTTACTTTCTTAAGAATAGGATTGTATTTTTTCAATTCCATTCTCTCCGTAGTATTCTTCTTGTTTTTTGTAGTAATGTATCTTGATGTTCCTGGTTGTCCAGATTCTTTATGTTCAGTACATTCTAAAATTACTTGAATTCTATTTCCTTTTCTTGATGCCATTTTCTAGCCTCCGTATTTTAATAGTTAGCAATATAGCCTTTTTCTTTAGCTTCCTTTAAGGCAACTTTTAAACCCTTTTTTGTGATGTTTCTTACACCTGAAGCTGTAACATTAAGAGTTATCCAACGATCTTCTTCTTCAAAATAAAATTTTCTTTTCGTAAGATTTGGATAAAATCTTCTCTTGGTTCTCCTCTTTGAGTGGGAAACATTGTTCCCAACCATTACTTTCTTTCCAGTTATTTGACAGATTCGTGACATTTTATTTCGATTTTTATATCTTATTTCTCAAACAGATCGCAAAATACGCGATTTTTATTCAATTATTCAAATATTTTTACAAAAATTTTCTAAAAATTACGATTCTTTTGCTAATATCAATTTTCTAAGCATATTCAGAGCGGTTAACGATGCTCTTTGTATGTTCCTTTCCCTATGATCTCCAAAGATAAAACGTTCAGAAATCACCTTTGATTTATCCGAAACGGCAATCCATGTTGTTCCTACGGGCTTATCTTTCGTACCTCCTGTGGGTCCTGCAATTCCTGATGTCGCAATAGCAAAATCAGTATTATATAATCTTTTAACTCCCACCGCCATTTCTTCAACTACTTGTTTACTTACAGCACCATAATCAATTATATTTCTATTACTTACATTTAATACATCCTGTTTAATTTTGTTAGAATATGCTACTATTCCTCCTGTAAAATATTCAGAACTTCCAGGAATGGTCGTTATTAAATGCGCTATATTTCCACCTGTACAACTTTCAGCAACACTTAGAACTTTATTCTTTTCAATTAGTATTCTTCCTATTACCTCTTCTAGCTTTTCAGAATCATAGCCGCAAATTAATTCAGGAATAATATTTTCGAGCTTTTTAACTTGTTCATCAATCAGATTTTCAAGTAGCACCTTATTATTTCCCTTGGCCGTTAATCGAAGTTTTATTAATCCTGGTGACGGTAAATATGCAACTGAAACTAAATCTGGCAATTTGCTTTCCCAGTCTTCTAAATATTCAGCAAGCTTTGATTCTGGCCACCCTTGTGTGAGAATTACTTTATGAATAATTTGAAGATCACCTTTCTTTTTAGCTAATTCAGGAATAATGAAACTAGTCATCATAGTTTTCATTTCGAAAGGCACTCCTGGCATTGAAATAATGATCTTGCCATCCTGTTCGAATAACATGCCAGGCGCTGTGCCTATCTTATTTTTAATAATTTTACACTTTTTTGGAACTTCTGCTTGTTTAATGTTACGTTCGTTCATGAAAGCCTTGCGTTTTATCACAAATTGTTCAATATGCTTTAGTACTTGCTTATTATGAACTAGCACCGTTTTAAAGTATTCAGCAAGTGCTTGTTTTGTAATATCATCATCTGTTGGCCCTAAACCACCTGTAACTAGAATAATATCAACATCCTTTTTTGCGTTATCTAATGCTTTAAATATTTCTTTCTTTTTATCTGATATTGAGGTAATTCTGCAAATATCAACACCGATAAGGTTTAAGCTATTTGCCATCCATGCCGAATTCGTATCTATGGTTTGTCCAATCAGGATCTCATCACCTATTGTTATTATTTCTGCTTTCATTTTACTTATTGAATTTATCAATAAATTTTAATCGTTGTAATAATGTTGGATGAGAGTAATTAAAAAATACGTACAAAGGATGCGGGGTTAAATTAGACAGATTAGTTACTGAAAGGTTTTTTAGTGCATTCTGCAAATAACTTCCTTTATATTTCTCTGATGCAAATTGATCAGCCGCATATTCATTTTTACGAGAAACGATATTCATAAATAAACCAATAATGGTTGAAATTGGACTATATAAAAATCCAAAAGTTATTAAACCTAAATGAAAACTAGGAATATCTGATCCTAAAGCTTTTGATAATTCAGGATTTCCGACAAAAAGTGATAATATAAATAATGTAAGCCCAGTTTGGATTATAGATGTAAATATCGAAATTAAGGTATGTTTTTTCTTATAATGCCCAATTTCGTGAGCTAAAACCGCGACGATTTCTTCTTTACTTAATTTCTTTATTAAAGTATCAAATAAAACGATTTTCTTTTTTTTACCTAATCCACTAAAATATGCGTTTGCCTTTGTACTTCGTTTAGAGCCATCTATAACAAATACATTATCTAATTTAAAATCAGTTGTTTTGCAAAATGATGTTATCTCTTCTTTTAAATCGCCATCTTCAAGCGGTTTTAACTTATTAAACAATGGAACAATTAATGAAGTATAAAACATTGTCATAAAAACCATAAATAAACTAACTGCAATCCACGCATAAACCCAAAAATACTGTCCTACTGTGTTATAAAACCAAATTATTAATGAAAGAAGCCCTCCTCCAATAAATGCAGCAATTAACCATCCTTTAAACTTATCCAGAATAAAAGTTTTTACTGTTGTTCTATTAAATCCAAATTTCTCTTCTATAATAAAAGTATCGTATATATTAAATGGTGTATGAATAATATCTGATGCAAACATTATAATCCCAAAAAATATTAAAGCTATTAATATTGAATTAGAAGAATATGATCTAGCCATATTGTCAATAAATGCAAAACCAGAAAAATAAAGGAATACTAGTATTAGTACCAAGTTAAAACTGCTGGTTATAATCGAAAATTTATGATTTGCTTTATCATAATCTTGCGATTTCTTATATTTATCTTCTTCATAAATTCCTTTTAATTCATTAGGTAAAACTGAACTTCTCTTGGTAGCATTTAAATAATCAAGAAATTGATCCAAAATATAATCAAAAATCAATATCCCTATTATTATGTAAAAAATGATTTGGTGCATGTTTGAGTTATTATTTAAAATAAGGCTCCAAAATTAATAAAAAGCAATCATTAATAACTATTTATGCGAACTAATAAATCTGTTTTTCAAGTTTTTTTAGTTCTTTTTGGCGGGATTTCAGTTTAGAAATGTAGTATCTAGTTCTACTCTTATATTTTATATTATTTGAGCTTTCTGCCCAGGCAATTGCTAAATCAAGATTTCCTAACATTTCATTCGCTAATGCCAAATTGAAACAAGCTCTACTTGCAATTTCCTTATCAATATCATCAAAGTATTTTTCCCATATATCAATGGCTTCGTTCCATTTATATTCCTTTACATATTGAGCTGCTTGTTCAAAATCTTTATTTCCTAAATGAAAATAATATCGGGTTTCCAATTTCCATCCAGGAAATATGCGATCAGCATAATCAGTTGCCGCATAATAACTCGCTTCACGTATTGATCTTTCAACACTTGGCATTTTTCTTTCTACTTCAACTTTTGAATAACCAGTTGCATCCCATAATAAGGTATCACCATAATGATATTTATCTAACCTTCTTTTTTCAACAATATCAAAAACACTCCAATAAATATTTGCATAAAGTTCTCGATATTTATAATATTCTGCTGGGACATAGCCATAATCAGTATAAATATCACTTACCATTGCTAGATTTAAGGAATCTAAAACAATAAATATATCCGCATTTGTTTTACCAGAAATATTTTCAAGATACTTCCATGAAACTGTATCTTGAGTATATAATTTATCCCTATCAGGAAATCCTTTCACGTACAAGAAATTAGTTGAGTCGATACCTGCTGATAATTGAATTGCATCCATAAATCCCAAACTCATTTCCTCAGTTATAATATTATAAAGTAAAGTATCAGTAATATCATCATGATTTATATCGGTAGTTAAATTAACAAACACTACTTTATTAAAATTACCTGGAAAATCAATTTCTGCAGGGATAATGGTTTCTATTTGAATAGAGCTCAACGGGTTACAGCTCTGGAGAATGATTAATAAAATACCTGAGATAAATGTAAGAATGCGAAATTTCATCTAAAATAAGTTTTGATACGATGATAACTCTAAATAAGTAAAAATATTTTAGCTGCAAAAATAATACCAGTTAAATATAAAAGAGGTACTTAATTTTGTTAATAAGTACCTCTTTTGAATAATATCTTTTAATAAATTATGTATTCATTGCACCACATACATTTATTACCTGACCGCTTACATAAGTTGATAAATCAGAAGCCAAAAATAAAGTTGTGTTTGCTACATCTTCAGGTGTACCACCTCTTCGCAATGGAATCTGCTGTTCCCATGCTTTTCGAACATCTTCAGGTAATTTAGCTGTCATTTCAGTTATAATAAAGCCCGGGGCAATTGCGTTACAACGAATGTTTCTTGAACCAACTTCTTTTGCAACAGATTTAGTAAATCCAATTATACCAGCTTTTGAAGCAGAATAATTAGCTTGACCGGCATTTCCGCTTACACCTACCACTGAACTCATATTAATAATAGAACCTGATTTTTGTTTCAACATATATTTTTGAGCAGCTTTGGTAAAGTTAAATACTGATTTAAGATTTACTGAAATTACAGTATCCCACTGTTGTTCTGTCATTCTCATCATTAAGGTATCCATTGTAATGCCAGCATTATTAACTAAAATATCAATTGTTCCAAATTCTTTTTGAATTTCGTCAACGAGTACCTGAGTTTCTTCAAATTTACTTGCATCTGAAGCGTAACCTTTTGCTTTTATCCCTAAATCTTGTAGTTGCTTTTCAACTTCCTGGGCAACTTCATTATATTCTAAATCTGTAAATGCAATATTTGCGCCCTGTTCTGCTAATTTAATTGCAATAGATTTTCCTATTCCTCTAGCAGCACCGGTAACTATAGCAGTTTTTCCTTCTAATAATTTCATAAATTTCAATTTAAATGATTAAGTATGGATAACAAAAATAAGGAAACTAAGTTTATTTTCGCAATAAAAAATCAGCAAACATATCATACAAGGTATTAGTTAATTCGAATCAAAATAGTGTATTTTTATCTTAAAGAGCTTAAAATATCTACATATTGTTAGTATTTGAAAAGTTTTAAAAAATGGTTTTTTTTTCATACATTGTGATCTTAAAATAAAGGCTATTATTACAAAATTTTAAATTTCTACTTCATGAAAATTAAGATGACTTTAAAAACTAAAATGCTAGTATATATACTTACAGCTTCTTTAGTTATTTATGCGCTGGCATTAGGGTACGTAAGTTTAAAACTTAGCAATATTGCTTCTGATAATGCAGAAGAATTAACAAAAACATATGCAAAAGAATATGCTAATTACGTAAAAGCAGATTTAAGCGTTGATATGAACATGACCAGAGCTTTAGGTCATATTTCAATGAATTATATGAATTATAGCGTTGAAGAAGGAAAAAAAATGCATATTGGCTGGTTGGAACATTTATTGGTAGAAAATCCTACATTTTTAGCAACATGGTATAGCTGGGAATTAAGTGCCATCTGGCCAGATTGGGAAAAACCACATGGAAGACAAAGATTAACTTATTATAGATCTGATGGAGATATTGTATATAGAGAAGAATTAGTTGATACGGTGGCGGGTTTTACAAAAGGAGCTTACTACGATATGCTTGAAAAAAAGGTAGAATATGTTATGGATCCATATTACTTTAATTATCAGGAAGATGAAGAAGCTATTTTAATGACAAGTGTTGCTGTTGTTGTTTTAAATAATGGTGTATCTGCTGGTGTTGCTGGTTTAGATTTATCTCTTCAAAGATTTCAAGATATTATTTCAGATATACAACCTATTCCGGAAAGTTATTCATTTCTTGTTTCAAACAACGGTCAATTTGTAGCACATTATGATGAAGAAAATGTTGGAAATTACATTCAAGATATTACAGATGAAGAACATAATATTATTGAAATAATTCAGAATGGCGATGAATATTTCTATACAATTGAAAAAGATGGTGAAGATTATTGGGTTTCTGTTGCCCCTGTATACATTGGTAATTGCCCTACTCCATGGTCATTTGGTTTTGCGGTACCTGTTAATATTATAATGAAAGAAGCAAAAGCAACATTAAGAAGATCTATTGTGGTTGGAATTGTAGGATTATTATTAATTGCACTAATTATCTGGATTATTGCTCACAGTATTTCTCGTCCGGTTACAAAAACAACAGCAATTTTGGGCAGTCTAGCACAAGGTGACATTGATGAATCGAAAAAAATAGAAGTTAAATCAAAAGATGAAATTGGAGAAATGGGTAATTCTGTTAATACTCTGATTGAAGGTTTAAATAAAACTGCTGAATTTGCCCGAGAAATTGGAAAAGGAAATTTGGAAAAAGAATTTGATCTATTAAGCGATAAAGACGTTCTTGGGAATTCTTTATTAGAAATGCGCAAAAGTTTAAAGATTGCCAAAGAACAAGAAACTGAGCGTAAACTTGAAGATCAAAAGCAAAACTGGACTACACAGGGTTTGGCTAAATTTGGTGAAATACTTCGACAAAATACTGATGATATGCAGGAATTTTCTTATCATATTATTAGCAATTTGGTAAAGTACATCGATGCTAATCAGGGTGGTATTTTTATGATCAACGATGATGATAAAAATGATGTATTTGTTGAGCTTCTTGCATTCTATGCATATGAGAAACGCAAATATATGGAAAAACGTGTTGAAGTTGGTGTTGGGTTAATTGGACGCTGTGTTCAGGAACAGAAAACCATTTATATGACCGAATTACCTGAAGAATATATAAATATTACATCAGGTTTAGGACAGTCGGTACCAAATGCATTGCTTATTGTTCCATTAAAAGTTAACGATCAAATATTTGGAGTTGTTGAATTAGCTGGCTTTAATGAGTTTGAGGATCATGTTATCAAATTTGTTGAAGAAGTTGGTGAAAGCATTGCATCTACCATTTCAACTACCAAAATAAATATTAGGACCAGTCAATTACTTGAACAATCGCAGCAACAGAGTGAAGAAATGGCAGCTCAGGAAGAAGAAATGAGACAAAACATGGAAGAACTTCAAGCAACACAGGAAGAAGCAGCTCGCCGAAGTGGAGAAATGCAAGGTTTGTTGGACGGATTAAACGCTGCAAACCTGGTAATTGAATACGATTTAGATGGTAATATTATCGCTGTAAATGATAATTATTTGCAACTTGTGGGAACTACTCGAGATCAGCTAGTTGGAACACACCATACTGACAACATGAAGTTAACTGCTGCTCAGAAAAAAGAAATTGAACAATTTTGGACTGATTTACGAGGTGGTATTTCTAAAAAAGAAACAGAGCATGTGGAGTTTGGAGGTAAAAAGTATACTTTTGTTGCGACTTACACTCCAATTTTAGATGAAGATCATAATCCTACTAAAGTTTTGAAAATATCTACCGATATTACAGAATTAACAAAAGCAAAATAGAAAAACCAACTATTAAGCTTAAAAAAGCCCACAAGAAGTTCTTGTGGGCTTTTTATATAAATAATTATAACTATCTAAAGCTTATTCCTAGTCCAGCACTAGCAACTGAATAATTCGCATATGTATAGTCGAAATGAATAGTTACAACAGCTAATTTCAAACGTAATCCTGCATTAAAGCGAGGTTTGGTAACGCTACCATCTGAACTTTTAATTGTAATATCAATTGGATTTGTTAAAGCTGTTTCTTCCGTTACTAGAATTTGGGCTCCTTGTACTTCAGGAAATGGATAATTTCCATTCAATTTAAGATCTGCAGTTGAAGAACTTATTCCAACTCCTCCATAAATACAAACTATTTTAAAATCTCCTGATACTATCAAATTAGCAGTTATGTTACTAACATCTAATAATAACTCCTGATTATCATAATATCCCGGCGAATCAGAAATGATATCTCCTGGTCTGATGATACCCATTTCTTCATAAACAGTAGGCATAAAATTCAACGCACTTGTTGAATGTAGTTTTGTATATCCACCTTGCAATGTTAAGTCGAAAACAGGAATTTTCTTTAGACCAGGTATCCATTGTTTTATACCATGTTTTAAGCCTACTCCCCATAAACCAATCTTACTACCGTTACCCCATTCAATATCTGGTGAATATCTAAAATTAAGGTCTGTTTCTTTAACTAATCCGATACCTAATTGTAACATTGGCATTGGAGTATAAGCAAATCCAGTTCCCCTAGGAAGATTAAAACTGGTAACCGGCACATCAACACCTAATATATCCTGATTATATATCACTTGTTGTCCTTCATCCTTTTTTCCTGCTGCAGTTGGGGAACTATTACCTACAACATCAACATTTAATCCTGACGAAGCATCTCCCAAGTTTAAATTATTTGCATCATAACTTTGATCTGTAGTTGGAATTATTGCTAAATTAAACGATACAGTAACATCAAAACCTCCTAATTTATGAGGTTTTCCCGAATTATACCAACCTGTGCTTAATGCTGCACCCATACCATTTGCATAAGGTGATATATAAGCTTCAAATATCTTTTCTGCGTCATCTGCTCCAGTTGATAAAACTTGCCCTAATTGACCAAATTGTGCAAATGATGAACTTGTTAACAACAATAAAGATATTAATGTAAGTAGCTTTAATATTGACTTCTTCTTTTTCATATATTCTGTTTTATAGGTTATTATATTATTTAAGTTGCTTTTAATAAAGATGTAAAAAACACTATAAAGGTTTCGTTCTATTAATTTTTAATAAAAATAGGAAAAGCCTTTTAATTGTTCAACAAATTTCATTAATTGTACACAACTTATAAAAATGTTTAATTATATTTAAAAGGAATAACAATGTAATATATGGCTATAAATCAACCATTAGCTGATAGAATGAGACCTAAAAATTTGGATGAATACATAGGTCAAAAACATGTTGTAGGAGAAAATGCAATTTTACGAAAAGCTATTGAATCAGGAAACATTCCTTCATTCATAATTTGGGGTCCTCCTGGTGTAGGAAAAACGACATTAGCAAAAATAATTGCTAACCAGCAAAACAGACCATTTTTTACATTAAGTGCGGTGCATTCTGGAGTTAAAGATGTTCGTGAAACGATAGAAAAAGCTAAAAAGCAACAATTTTTTGATGCTCCTAATCCTATACTTTTTATCGATGAAATTCATCGTTTTAATAAATCGCAACAAGATTCACTTCTTTCTGCAGTTGAACAAGGTACTATTATTTTAATTGGTGCAACCACTGAAAATCCATCTTTTGAAGTAATTTCTCCCCTCCTTTCTCGTACCCAGGTATATATTCTTAAACCCCTTGAGAAAGACGATTTGATAGAGTTATTAAATAGAGCAATAAGGGAAGATAATTACTTAAAGGACCTAAAAATAAAAATCAAAGAATATGAATCTCTACTTCGTTTTTCTGGAGGTGATGCTCGTAAATTATATAATATTTTGGAACTTGTAGTAAACACAGAAAAGGCTAAATCAAATAAAAAGATAGTTATTACAAATGAAATTGTTATTGATATTCTGCAGCAAAACATAGCTATTTATGATAAGAATGGTGAACAACATTATGATATTATATCAGCTTTTATAAAATCAATTCGCGGGAGCGATCCGAATGCTGCTGTTTATTGGCTTGCTAGAATGATTGAAGGAGGTGAAGATCCTAAATTTATTGCTCGCAGATTGTTAATTCTTGCATCCGAAGATATTGGATTAGCAAATCCAAATGCCTTACTGTTGGCTAATTCCTGTTTTGATGCTGTAAATAAAATAGGATGGCCAGAATCTCGTATAATATTGTCAGAAGCCACTATATATTTAGCCACATCTCCTAAAAGTAATTCTGCTTACCAGGCTATTAATGATGCGCAAAAACTAGTACAACAAACTGGAGATCTTTCTGTTCCTCTGCATATTAGAAATGCTCCTACTAAGTTAATGAAAGATGTAGGTTATGGAAAAGATTATAAATACGCTCATAATTATGAAGGTAATTTTATACAGGATAATTTCATGCCTGAAAAAATAGCAGAAAATATGATTTATAAACCTCAAAATAATGCTAAAGAAACTGAAATATTAAAACGTTTACAAAATCAATGGAAAGGAAAATATAATTATTAATTTTGTATATACTGTTACACCTTAAAAATAACAATTATGATTGCAAATATTCCTGATATAAAAAACATCGACCAAAACAATTTCTTTTTACTTGCAGGACCATGCGTGGTAGAAAGCGAAAAAAATGTATTTGAAATAGCTGAGCGAATTGTCGAAATTACCGACAAATTAAAAATTCCTTTCATTTTTAAAGCATCCTATAAAAAAGCTAATCGATCGAGATTAGACTCATTTACAGGCATTGGAGATATCATGGCTTTAAAGATACTTGGTAAAGTTCGTGAAGAATTAAATATACCCATTGTTACTGATATACATTCTGAATTAGAGGCTACTATTGCAGCTGCATATGTTGATGTATTGCAGATTCCCGCATTCTTGTGTAGGCAAACAGATTTAATTGTTGCAGCAGCAAATACTGGAAAAGTTATTAATATTAAAAAAGGTCAATTTATAGACCCTAGCTCAATGAAATTTGCAGTTAACAAAGTGTTAGAATCAGGAAATGAGAATGTTATGATTACTGATCGTGGATCAATGTTTGGTTATGGAGATATAATAGTTGATTATAGGGGTATACCTGAAATGCAAAAGCTGGGATTCCCTGTTATATTAGATATTACTCATAGTTTACAACAACCTAATCAATCCTCGGGAGTTACCGGTGGAAAGCCTGAACTGATTGAAACCATTGCTCGTGCAGGTATTGCCGTTGGTGTTGATGGTATTTTTATTGAAACCCACACTGATCCTGCAAATGCAAAATCTGATGGAGCTAATATGCTACACCTAAATCACTTAGAAAAATTACTTACAAATTTAGTTGAAATAAGAAAAACTATAGTTAATCTTTGACACAATAAAAAGCTCTTTCTAGAGCTTTTTTATGAAAGGTACTTATTTAACTTTATTAAAAACTGATTTAAAGATATTGGTTTAGCAATATAATCATCGCAACCAGCATCAAAACATTTATAACTATCCTGTGGAAGTGCATATGCGGTTTGTGCTATTATTGGTATTTCCTTTGTAATTTTCTTTATTTCTCTGGCACATTCATATCCATCCATTACCGGCATTTGTATATCCAATAATACTAGATCAATCTTAGGGCTATTTTTAATAAAATCTAGTGCTTCAACTCCGTTCTTTGCCCATAAAAGTTCAACCTCAGTAGTACTTAATGTTTCTTGTATTATTTCGAAGTTTATTTTTTTATCTTCCGCAACTAGCACTACTTTATTTTTCCAATTGTATTGATCAGGTTGATTAATCTCTTCTCCTTTTTTATCTGTTTTATATGGTAAATTAACAAAAAATGTAGTACCCCTACCTGGAGTTGATTCCAATGTAATTTTACCATCTATTAATCCAACCAAATTCTTTGCTACTGAAAGACCAATTCCTGTGCCTCCATGTTGTTTAGTGGTTGTTTCATCAACTTGTCTAAAACGTTCGAAGATTATTTCAAAATGCTTTTCATCAATCCCTACTCCGGTATCTCGTACAAAAAACTGAATCTCATTTTGTTTTGTATGAATGAAACCAAATTCAACATAACCTTTTTCTGTAAATTTTATAGCATTATCAATAAGTATCGAAAGTATTTGTTTTAAACGTGATGGATCAGTATTTATCGTAATATCAATTTCCTTATTTTCATTAGCATACGATAAAAAAACATCATCTTTGTCTCGTTTAACTAGTTCACTGGTATAATGATCGCTTAAATATTCTAAAATAGGATGTGGATTAAATTCGCGTTTTTCAATCTTTGCCTGACCTGATTCAATAGTTGCAAAATCGACAATATCATCAATTAAATTTGTTAGATTGTTACATCCATCTTGCACAAGATTTATATATTCATTACGTTTTCTAATGCTTAACTTTTTCAACATTAGCATTTGCGAAAAACCAGTAATTGCATTCATTGGAGTACGTATCTCATGCGATATATTAGCTAAAAAATTTGATTTTAATCGATCAGCTTCTTCAGCTTTATTCTTAGCAATTTCAAGATTTTTCATTGTTTCTTTATGCCCGGTAATTTCATCGATTAATTTTTTATTTGATTCTTCGATTTCAGCAGTTCGTTCTTTTACTCTTATTTCAAGTTCTTCTTTTATAATATTTAATTGCTCTTCTGTTTTCTCATGTTCCTCAATTTCAGTTTGAAGTTTACTAGTTAGTCTTTTTTGTGCTCGTGCAAAAAGAAATAGCATAAAAGCTATAATAACAGTTAATAAAGAGCTAATAATTAATATAAGATTCTGATTTTCTTTCTTTCGAAGTTTCGATTCTTGTAATTCTTGATCTAGCTTTAAAAATTCTATTTCTTTTTCGTTTTGAGTTGTTTGAAATTGAGCTTCCAGTTCTCCAATCTGTCTATGCTTTTCCTCATTGAAAAGAGAATCTTTTATAACAGCAAATTCCTTATAAAATATAAGAGCTTCGTGGTAATTACCCATTTCGTCGTAAACACCTGATAAAGCTTCATAATTATATGAAATATAATCAATCATCGAAATTTCTTTCGATAATTTTAGTCCTTTATTAAAATATTCAATTGATTTAGAATAATTTCCAATATTTCGATAGATAGATCCCAAATTATAGAAAATATAAACAAGTGTAGGTTTAAAGCCGATATCTTCAAAAATGATTAGCGCTCGTAGATAATAATCTAAGGCCATATTATAATTTTTACTCTCTTCGTAAACCACTCCAATATTACTCAAGGAAATTGCAATGTTCTGTTTATCGTTAAGTTCTTCATAAATATTTAACGATTTTTTATAAAAATCAATGGATTGAATAAAATCTCCCCAGTTATAATGCAGTACTCCAATATTCTGTAGTATGGCAGCTTTTCGTTCTACATTATTTGTTTGATTATATATTTCTAATGCTTTTTCGTAATAATAATGAGCAAGTGAATATTTTTGTAAATCATTATATAAGGTTCCTATACACTGATAACTCCTTGCAGCTTTTTCTTTACTTCCGATTGATTCAGCTATTTCAATCGATTTTTGATAAAATGATAATGATTCATCATAATTATTTAGATACTGATTTACAAGACCCAGTTTATGACTTATTTCAATAATTTGACTTTTATTACTTAAAGTTTCATAAATTAAAGAAGATTGCAGGTAATACTCATTTGCTTGCTTAAAATCATCGCTTTCGAAATAGTATTCAGCAATATAAAATACAGCAAATGCTTGTGCTTCAGCATTATTTAATAACTCAGCCAGCTGTAGCAATTCTTTGGCATTAATTAAAACTTCTTCTAAATGATCTGGGAAACTAATTTCAATAATAGTTTTGTAGATAGGAATTTTTAACCCTGGCTGATCTGCTTCTGTTAACTTTTGTTCTAGAGTTTTAAGTTCTGTAATAAAGGATTCTTCCTGTGAATATGATGAAAAAAAGCATAAAATTATTAATACGCAAAAGAAGTTTCTCATAACCAAGGTATTCCTATGTAAAATAAATAAGATTAAATATAAGAAATTATTTAAGAAATAGCTGAAGGAATAGTGAAAAGTTAAGCTAAGAATTTAATTATTCAATTTCAAAAAAGGATTTAATTGAGCCAAAATAAAATTCATTCCATCCTTCTGTAATATTTTCATAATCATCATCAGGTATATTAGTATGAATAAGCTCTACTTGTGTACCTTTCTTATTTTCAAATAGATTCATTGTAACAATGGATTTTTCAGTTTGCTCACCAAAAAACCATTCTTGAACAATTTTTTTATTTTCTATTATTTCTAGATTCATTCCTGTAATATCACCGTCCCATAGCGAGAACACAGTGTTAATATTAGAATCCATTATAGCAGGATAACCAGACCAAAGTTCAATGGTAAAAGGATTTGTAAGTGCAGTAAAAACTTCTGAGGGTTCTGCAGAGATAATAAAGTATTTCTTAAAATCTTTCATTAAGTAGATTAGGTTCTTTCTAATTCAACTGTATATAATTTTTTGGATATTGATTGATTATTTTTAAAATAAAAAACAGCACCCCATTCATGCTCAACTTTTAAGTAAATTCTTACTACCTGATCATCAATAACTATGGTTCTAATAATGTGCATTCCAAATTTATCAAACTCTTCAACTGTTTTTCCTATAGGATAATCCTTTTTTATTTCTACAAATTCTTCAGCAGCTTTTTGAGCACTTTTATACAATTCGTTTTGCCTTTTTAGTTTTTCGGCTAATGCTTTGGCTTTCCTCTCTTCAATATCTTTTTTTAATAATTCTTGATTTGCTAATTCTGTTTGTATTCTTGCAGCCTCTTCTTCCTTCTTCCTTTCTTCGGCAAGTCGTTTTTCTTCAGAGAGTTTTGCCAATCGTTGTTCTTCTGCAAGTGCTTTGTTAGCTTCATCTTCTTTTCTTCTTTCTTCTGCCAACCTTTTTTCTTCAGCGAGTTTTGCTAATCTTTGCTCCTCTTCTAACGCTTTCCTTGCTGCTTCTTCCTTTTGTCGTTGTTCTGTTTCAGCTGCTAACTGAGCCATTTGTCTTTCGTTTGCTTCTGCTTCTAATCGAGCTCTTTCTTCAGCAGCCTTTTTTAACGAATCTGCCTCAGCTTGTCTATTGGCTTCTTCAGCTGCTTTTATTCTTGCTTGTTCTTCCGCTTCTTGTTTGGCTCTTTCTTCCGCTGCAATACGTTGTTGTTCAGCCAATCTTTCCTTTTCAAGTCTTTCTGCTTCTCGGCGAGCTGCTTCTTCCTGTCTTCGTTGTTCTGCTTCTGCCTCCTGTTGTGCTAATAATTGTGCCTTTTTTGCAGCTTCCTCTATAGCTGCTGCTTCTGCAGCTTTTTTTCTGGCCTCTTGTTCTGCTTTTAGCTGTGCTTCTAAAGCAGCTTTTTTTCTTGCTTCTTCCTCTGCTTTTAAC
>JBHOSR010000051.1:0-17457 GCA_042584405.1 Bacteroidota bacterium | reverse complement strand
CGTTGTCTTAATTACGGTTGTTGAACGTAATGGTAGTAGTCCTGGCATTGTTGGCTTTAAAATGGCTGTTTCAGAAAACGGAAACATGACTGGTTCTATTGGTGGCGGTGTTATGGAATACAATATGGTTGAGTTAGCTAAAAAAACTGCGAAAAATGATATTCAAATATCATTTATCAAAAAACAAATTCATAAAGCAGATGCTGGAAAAGATAAATCAGGACTCATGTGCTCTGGAGATCAAACGCATGCATTTATATCTCTGAATCAAACGAATACAAATACTATTAAAGATATTATTTCTGTTTTAGATAAAGGTGAACAAGGAATTCTAAAACTAAGTCATAATGGATTATTCTTTGAATTTAAAAGTAATCTAGCTGAGCATTTCAAATTTAGTTCTTTTTCAGACGAAAATTGGGAGTACACTGAGCATATTGGTATGAAGCCTACTCTTTACATATTTGGTGCTGGCCACGTAAGTTTACCCTTAAGCGAAATTTTCAGAGTACTAGATTTTAAAGTTGTTGTATTCGATGACAGAAAAGATCTTTCTACTTTCAAAAATAATAAATTTGCTCATCAAAAACAGATCATTGATTTTAAAGATATAACTGATATTGTTCTTGAAAGCAACAACAGCTATGCTGTAATAATGACTGTTGGGCATAAAAGTGATGAAGTTGTTTTAAAACAATTAGTTACTAAAGAACTAAAATACCTTGGAATGATTGGCAGTAAAAATAAGGTAAAAACTATTTTTGATTCATTAAAAAGCCAAGGAATTTCAAATGAAGATTTAGAAAAAGTTGATGCCCCTATTGGCCTATCTATAAAAAGCAAAACTACACCGGAGATAGCTATAAGCATAGCTGCTAAGGTTATTCTTGTGAAAAATTCGGACATCTAAAATAGTTAGATTAATATTAGTTTCTTTATTATTTCCAATTTCTTACAACTAATACAATTATATTATCAGATAGCATTCATTGTAACAACACAGCATTCTATTATCTAGTTTATTAATTCAGGAATGAATATGACTCTGATTTAAATGTCCTTTTTTAAAATTCAATGATAAATAGCTATTCCTTAGGATTAGGATTTGTTTTATATTGCATATATTCTAATTGACTTTCATGAATATTTAGATTAGCTTGCATATACAAGTCTTTCTGTAAATAAAATATGAATAAAGAAACAGAGATAATAGAAAAAATCCTTAAAATACTTCCCAAAAGCAAGTCTTTGCAGAATAATTTTTTTGAATCTGATGCCGAAATCCTAAATTATAACAACAAAAAACTATTATTCTCAATTGATGAATTTTCTCAGGAAGATTTTTTTAGTGATGATAATCCTTATGAGTTAGGTAAAAATGTTTCAATTGCAACAATTAGTGATATCTTAGCGAGTGGTGGAAAACCTATATTTTATTCGCATAGCATAACAATGGACATTGAAAAATGGGATAGTAATTTTATTGAAGCATTTACGAAAGGAATTGCTGATGTTCTTAATGAGTTAAAAGCAGGATTTATAGGTGGAGATTTAGGAATATCTCAATTGTGGAAATACACAGGTGTTGTTATTGGCGAAGCTGAAAACCCAATTACAAGAATTGGAGCTACAGAAGGAGACTTAATATATATGACGGGTCATCTTGGTGCGGGAAATATTGAAGCTGCAAAGAAGCTTTATTTGGGCAATAATCTCCCAGAGAATAATTTAACACTGCCAACACTTAGATTGAGTTTAAGATATAAAGAATCCAAGTTTATAAACAATTATGCTACATCTTGTATTGATTCAAGCGATGGTGTTTTGAATGCCATAAACACGATTTCGGAATTAAATAATGTAGGATATAAAATAACTCATCTACCCTATTCAGAAGAAGTCATCCAATTTTGCAAATTAATATCAAAATCCAAATGTTTATTTTTTATGGGAGAATGTGGAGAATATGAGCTCGTATTTACAGTAAAAAAGGAACATAAGGATTCATTTATATTAGAAGCAAACAGCAAACAACTTTCTTTTACTGAGATTGGAGTAATTGAAAATAAACATCAAAAAATATTACAAACCGAAGAAGATCACATAGATTTTATAAATTATAGTATAAAAGCGAGAGACTATAAGGATATTAACGAATATTTATCTGAGCTAATAAATTATGTCAAAAACAACAGAAAATAACAGAAGGGTGGTAATTACGGGTATTGGCCCTATTTGTTCTATTGGAATTGGCAAAGATGAATTCTGGAATAATATATTATCCCAAAAATTTATAGTTGAAAGAATTCCCGAAAAATATCAATCTTTTCATAAGTACAAAACCAGCTTTTACATTCCCTTCCCTGAGATAAATTTAGATGATTACAGTTATTTGAGAAAATATTCCAGTATTATGGAAGCTACATCTGTTCTGGCTTTAGTTGGCACAGAGCTGGCATTAATTGATTCAGGAATTAAAAAAGATGCAGACACTAAGCTTACACCTGAAATAATAGAAAACACTGGGATTATTTTAGGTAATGGAATCGGGAGCTTGAATATGGGCTTTAGTTTTTATGTATTTCATACTTATAACAAACTATTAAAAGATACCACACCAGATTTTCTCAAGCCTAAATTCAATCGAATGGTAATACCTGCTACTATGCCTGATTCTGCGACAGCCTGGATTTCCATTTTATACAAAATGAATTCATTTAATTATACTATTAACGCTAGCTGTGCATCAGGAACGTATGCAATAGGAGAAGCATTTCGCAAAATTAAAGATGGTTATTCTGATATTATGATTACTGGAGGTGTTGAATGTCTGAAAGACAAAAGTGGTGCCATAATGAGAGGCTTTGATTCACTTGGGACTTTAACAAAATCAGAAGATGGAAAGCCAATGCCTTTCTCCTATGATAGAAGTGGATTTTTATTTGCCGAAGGCGGTGGATGCATATTAATACTTGAAGAATTGGAAAAAGCTCAAAGTCGTGGAGCAAAAATATATGCTGAAATTGAAGATTATCAATCCAATAGTGATGCACATAATATTGTTCAGGTGCAGGAATCAGGAGAACAAATCGCTAAATTATTGAAAAGTATTATTGGCAATCATAAGATTGATTATCTTAATACTCATGGAACAGGTACAGAGTTAAACGACAAGGTTGAACAAAAAGTCATTAGAGAAACCTTTGGGAATAAAGAAAATCAACCTATTATTAACTCAACAAAAAGTATTCTTGGACATACTATTGGTGCAAGCGGGGCATTCGAGGTAGCTGTTACTGCACTTTCAATTAAAGAATCAAAAATTCATGCTAATTTATCTAATAATAACTTTGATGATTTGAATATAGCTACTGATAATATTAACATGAAAATAGACTATGCTTTGAAAACCTCTTACGGTTTTGGTGGTCACAATGCTGCTATTTTGTTGAAAAAATATATAAAATGATAAATCAAGATCAAAATAAAACTAATAACAAAAGGCAGAAAGTTATTATAACAGGAGCTGCTGGTTTTATTGGTGGTCATGTTACGGAATATTTCTATAAAAACGATATTGATGTTTCATGCTTTATTAGAAATAGCAGCGATTTAACATATATAAAAGAATTCCCGATTAAAATCATAAATGGAAGTATAGTTGATCCTAACAATTTAGAGAATTCTTTAAAAGACGCTAACTGTGTTATTCATATCGCAGCGCTTGCAAGAGATTGGGGGAAATATAAAGACTTTTACGAAACAAATGTTATAGGAACCATAAATGTATTGAAAGCATGTAAAACCAACAATATTCAAAATGTAATAATTACAGGTTCTATTTCAAGTTATGGTGAAGAAGATTCAAAGGAAATAAAAACAGAAGAACATCCATTTAATTCACATTATGAATATTTTCTGGATTCCATTTTTCCGTGCAAAATGAATTATTATAGAGATACTAAAGCATTAGCCACAAAGGAAGCTATCAAGTTTGCAATAGAGAATAATTTAAATCTAACTATAATTGAACCTGTATGGGTTTATGGTGAAAATGAATTTAATACTGGATTTTATGAATACATTAAATCAGTTAAAAGTAAAATACCTTTTTCTTTAGGAAGCAAGAAGAATAAGTTTCATGTAGTTTATGCAAAGGATTTAGCGCGAGCTTACTTTCTTGCATTTAAAAAGAAATTATCTGGTGTAAATAGAATTTTAATTGGCAACATGCAAATTGATTATGCCAATAAAATTTACTCAACTTTTTGTAATGAATTAGGCGTGAAAAAACCCAAGAATATTGCCAAACAAATCGTTTACCCAATTGGGTTTTTAATGGAACTAGTTTATACAATTTTTTCAATTAAAAAGGCTCCTTTATTAACTAGAGGAAGAGTCAATATGTTTTATGATAATATAGAATACTCCACCCTAAAGGCTGAAGAATTACTAGGTTTCACAAACAATTATAGTATTGAAGATGGAATTAAAGAAACAGTGAGATGGTATAAAGAAAACGGTTTAATTTAGAGTATTATGCTTACAGTAAAAAATTATACAGGCTTTTCAAAAGTTTTAATCAGCTTTAAGATTAAGTTATACACTTTTTTTCATTTCACAGGACAACTTATTCAAGGTCGAATTAAACTTAAATATTTTTTAAGAGTACTTAAACGATTATTATTCTTTCTATCATATATGCGGGATAATAAGTATTCTAAAATTGGAAAACGTATAAAAATCCACCTGTATCTTCCGGGTTTTCCATCAAAAGCATTTTTCCATGCATGCAATAAAGTAGTTGAATTTGATAAAAAAATGCCCGGTATTTCTGTATTAATATCCGTTACATCAGCTTGCAGGTACAAATGTCCGCATTGTTATCAGAAACATGATAAAGGAAAAGATATGGATATAAATGTTCTGGTAGAAACTGTTAAAAAACTTCAGGACAAAGGAGTTGCGTTTATTAATATTGAAGGTGGAGAACCCTTTTTGGTTTTTGATCGCTTGAAGAAAGTTTGCGATGCTATCGACGAAAGATCTGAGATATTGATAAACTCTACTGGTGATGGAATGACTTTTGAAAATTTATCAGAATTAAAAAAGAATAAAAATATTATTGGAATAATGTTTTCACTGCATAATGATAAACCAGAAGACATGAATAGATTTACTGGGATTGAAAATGCATGGAAAAATCTTGAAAAAGGAATTGAATTATGTCATAAGGTTGGATTGGCTGTAACTTTTAATACCTGTCTTTTAAGAGAATCATTTTATAATGGAACTTTTGAAAATATCATGGAAATCGCCAAAGATTTCAATGGTTCTATTTTACAACTAATTAAACCAAAACCTGCCGGCGGATGGCTTGAATCGGGAATAGAAGATTTTTCAAAAGAAGATATTGAACATATTACAAACAAAGTTCATAAATACAATCTTGCTAAAAGTCACAGGGATTATACATTTATTTCACCTATGATAATTGAAGAATCGGCAGAAGTATTTGGATGCACCGCCGGTGGAACAGACCGTTTTTACATTAATGCAAAAGGCGACTTACAAGCCTGCGAGTTTCTAAATATTTCTTTCGGAAATATTCAAACAGATGATTTTGATATCATATATGATAAAATGCGAGAAGTATTTAAAACCCCTTGCCAATCGTGGTTGTGTGAAAAACATTCTCGTCAGATACTCAAACTGAAAGAGACAAATAATCTGTCGAGTCTTCCTTTAACACCTGAAATATCAAAGCAAATATATGAAAACTGGGACAGAACTGATTTTACTGATTTTTATCAAAAATTAAAAGAACTATAATGGAAAATCTACAAAAGACCCTTAGCAGTAATCCTACTTTAAACTTTCTTAAAGCTTATGTAAAATCAATGCGACTGTATTATTCCTTTGTTACCGGTATAGCAGGCTGGATTGGTGTTTCTTATTACGAATGGGTAGCAGTTACTGAAGGAGCAAGAGGAACTTCTGATTTGGTTAAAACCATTGAAGTAATTCCTGCCCCAGAAAAGAAACTAGTTATTCTTATACTTCTTTTTTTAAGTTGGGGAATTAATCAAATTTTTAATGATTACCTGGGGTTAAAAGAAGACCGCATAAATGCACCTGAGCGTCCAATGGTTACTGGGAAGCTTCATCCACAGAGAGCAGTATTATTATCCATTATATTACTTATAGGAACTGTATTTATAACTTATTTATATCTTGAACCTATTGCTATTTATCCACTAGCAATTGGTGTTTCGCTCAACATTGTTTACGAATATGCCAAAGGACGTGGTATTTTAGGTAATATAGTTTTTGGTGTAATGATCAGTATGTGCGGTCTCTTTGGTTTCTTTGCTGCAGGTCCAATGGAAGTTTATTTTACAAAAAGCCGTATTAGCGCTCTAGCTCTTATTGCAATACTAAATGGACTAATGACGTATTATACTTATTTTAAAGACTATTTTGGCGATAAAGCAACTGGAAAAATGACCATTGTAGTAAAATTTGGACTTGAAAAAAATAAAATTATCGCAATAATTTCATCTTTCCTTCCCTCAATATTATTTATCGGATCTTATTTTGGTTTTCAATCATTTGAGATTGAGTTAAACAACACTTTTAAAGTTCTCGGAATACTAACTATTTTTCTTCAATTATGGACAGGCATACTCTTTTTCAATAATCCAAAAGGTGAAATGACCTATTATTCTCTGGTTACAAACTTTAGAGCATGTACATGTGGTCAGGCGACTATAATAGCTTTGTTCAACCCAGAATTAGGTATGTTACTGTTTTTATGTTCTTATGTATTTATCGGATTCCTTTTTAATTTACATACTAATATTAAGGCTTAGCAAAGCGTAAAAAAGTGGAAATATTTGAAAAAGCATATATAGGCAAATGTGAATTAAAGAATCGAATATTTCGATCTGCTACTTTCGAAGGAATGAGCGATAAATATGGCATTCCAGACGAAAACTATTTGGCATTATATGAAGAGCTTTCCAAAAATAATATCGGAGGAATTATTACAGGTTTTGCCTTTATTTCTGAAGAAGGAAAAGCTATTCAGCCTGGTCAAGCTGGCATTTCAAGTGAAAAACATATTGAGCAATTTAAAAAAGTAACATCAATAGTTCATACAAATGGAAGTAAAATATTCTTACAAATAGCTCATACAGGAAGGCAGACAAGAGAATTGGACATATATCAAAAAGTTGTTGGAGCATCAGGAAAGAAATCAAAATATTTTAGAGAAAAGCCTAAAAAGCTAAATACACAAGAAGCATTTGAGATCATTAACAAATTTGGCCGCTCTGCTCTTTATGCTAAAAAGGCTGGCTTTGATGGTGTTCAGATTCACGCAGCACATGGCTATCTGATACACCAGTTTATCCTTCCTACAATTAACAATAGGAAAGATTTATTTGGAATTGATTCTGAAAAAGGACTGGGACTCAAATTTCTGGATTTAATCATTGATAATATTAGAGAAAAATGTAGTAATGATTTTCCTATTTTAATAAAAGTTAGTGGTAGTGATGACTATAAAAAGAAGTTCTCGAAAAAGCAATTCTCAAATCTTATCGAGTTTCTTAATTTAAAAAAAGTTGATGGAATTGAAATAAGCTATGGAACAATGGATCATGCATTGAATATTTTCAGGGGAGATATACCTGTTGATTTAGTTCTAAAACATAATAAAATATACAAAGTAGAAAGTAAATTGGCGAAAAAGCTATTGAAGACTTTTATATTCCCTTTTGCTAAAAAAAAGATAAAACCGTTCAGCCCGATGTATAATCTCGAATACGCTAAAATTGCGAAAGAAATAACTGAGATTCCAATTATTTCGGTCGGTGGCTACCGAGAAAAAAAAGAAATAGAATATGCTATAAAGAATATAAATATAAATTTCGTAAGTTTGAGTAGACCCTTCATTTGTGAGCCTGACTTTATGATTAAAATTGAAGAAAATGATAACTATAAATCAAGGTGTATAAATTGCAATTATTGCGCAATAATGTGTGACTCAAAATACTTAACAAAATGCTATAAAAAAACATATCATGGAAATAAAAAATAGATTAATATCCATAATTATGGAAAATACTGATCATAAATATAAGATTACACCTGACACTAATCTTTTTACTGAGTTAAACATCGACTCTTTTGGTAAATTAATGATTATAAATGCTATAGAAGATGAATTCTCGATTGAAGTTGATGAAGATGATATTGAAAAGTTTGCAACTGTAAATGAAATAATCGAAATATTAAGTTCAAAATACATTTAAACAAATGTAAAATGGGCACTAAAAAATTTTATGAACTGCACCAGCTCAACATTGAGCTAAAACGAAAAACAGGATTTAATCCATATTATGTTAACGTGCAATCAGATCTGAGCGACTCTCTTATTATTGATGGAGTAGAATTTATAAACTTAGCAGCAAACAACTATTTGGGCATTGCAAATGATGAGAGAATAAAGGAATCATCAATAAACGCAATTAAAAAATATGGTCTTTCGCTTTGTGCAACTCCAATTGCATTAGGCGGAACAGATCTTTATAAAAATCTATCCCAAAAATTATCTGATTTTGTTGGTCTCGAATCAACAATAATTTATCCTTCTTGCTATCAGGCTAATAATGGTTTATTCTCTGCAATAGCTCATAAAGCTGATGTAATTATTATAGATCAATTTTCACATTCTTCATTAGTAGAAGGTGCAAGAACGGTTGGATGTAAAATAAGGCCCTTTTTGCATAATAATATGGATAGCCTTGAAAAAAACCTGAAAAATAGTGTGAAGCACAATCAGATTTTTGTTGTTACAGAATCAGTTTTTTCAACAGAAGGTAGCATTGCTCCTTTTGCCGAAATAGTTGACTTATGTAAAAGATATGATGCAATTCCGGTAATTGATGACTCTCATGGAATTGGAGTTATTGGTGAAAACGGTAAAGGAATACTAGAGCATGCGGGTATAAAAGATTACCAAGGTATTTATACAGCTTCTTTAGGCAAATCTATTGCCAATTCGGGTGGAATGATTAGTGGCAAAAAGACTTTAATTGAATACCTAAAATACTACTCTTCTCATCTTGTTTATTCAACATCTATAGCTCCATCAATACTTGCAGGTATTGAAAAAGCAATTTGCATTATTGAAGAAGAGTTCGATATCTTAGGAAATAAAATGTGGGTATATCGTAATAAATTAAGAGACGCTTTAATTAAATTTGGCTATAACGTAAGATCTTCATCTGCACCAATTACATCAATAATTACGGGCACTTCAGTGGATACTTTACTATTTGCAAAAGAACTATACAAACGAAAAATACTTGCAACACCATTTATTTATCCTTCAGTACCTGAAAACGAAGGAGTAATCAGATTAATTGCAGGTGCAAACCTTAAAATAGAAACGATAGATCGCGCAATTCAAATCTTTAAAGAAATAAAGGAAACAGGAGCATGAAATATTTTTTAATCATGAATCCTGGTTCAAAAGGGGGAAAAAGTAAAAAACATTTTAACAAGATCTTCAGTGCTTTTAATAAAGCAAAGTTTGATTTCGATTTTAAATATACCAGTAAACTCGAAGATGCATACAATTTCTCTGTTGAAGCCAATAAAGAAACTTATGATGTAATAGTTGCAGTTGGAGGCGATGGGACAATAAATAGTGTTTTAAATGGTTTTTTTGATTTGGAAGGGAAGTTAATTTCTAATGCAAAAATGGCTGTAATTTATACCGGAACAAGCCCCGATTTTTGTAAAAGTTATAATATTCCAAGAAAACTGGATGAAGCAATTCAAACGATAATAAATAACTATTCAAAGCAAATCTATATTGGAAAATTACTATGCTCATCTGATAACAATAAAAACTTTAATTATTCAGACATTTCAGAAATCAAATCACCAAAACTTAAATATTTTGGATGTTGTGCAAATATTGGACTTGGAGCTACATTGGCAAGAAAAGCAAATAGTGGAATAAGAAAGTATTTAGGCGATACTTTGGGCACTTTTATTTCATTAATAGGAACTTTAGTAGTCTATAAAGCCAATGATTTTATCGTAAAAAAAGATGATGCTCAAAATACAATTAGTAAGCTATATAATTTGTCTGTTGGAAGAACAAAATTTATTGCTTCAGGTATAAAAATCAGTAATAAAATTAATTATGCAAATCAAGGTTTTTATTGCTTAACTGCACGTAAAATTAACACTTCCAACATACTATCTTCAATTAATAAAGTATATAGTGGCAAGGAATTCAAGAATACTGATATTCTATCATTAGATTACTGTAATACAATTGAAATATTTGGCAATTTTAAAAATCCTGAAATAGAACTTGATGGAGACCCAATTGGTTATTTACCATGCAAAATTGAAATAAGTACAGATAAATTGAATTTAATTGTGAAGAGAGATATTTTTAAGTGAAGTCTTAGCAAAAATTGATGCTCCTATTGGCCTTTCTATAAATAGTAAAACTACTCCAGAAATTGGAAAAAGTATTGCTGCCAAAGTAATTCAAGTAAAGAATGAAACTTAAAAGCAATATTGTTAATTAAAATATAAAGTAAAAACGGTTTCGACATTTGGAATAGATCTAACATCTATGCTTCCACCATGCAGTTTCAAAATATTTCGTGAAAGACTTAATCCTATTCCCGATCCACCTTCCTTTGTTGTATAAAATGGAGTGAAAACTTGGTCTAAATTTTCCGAAGTAATACCTTTTCCAGTATCAATAACTTCAATCACATTTTTATTATTTAGTTGTTTGGCAACTAGTCGAATAATTCCATTACTCTGACTATCAAAAGCTTCAATCGAATTCTTAATTAAATTAATTAATACCTGATCAATTAATTTTTTGTCAATGTAAAGGGTTAAGTCTTTGGGTTCAACGCTATATTCAAATTTGATTTTATTTTTTATTAATGACTCGTGCATTAAAATTGCCAAATCTTCAAATAATTCAGCTGCGCCAACGTTTTTAAAATCAGGTTTTGCATTTGAAGTAATACTTCGAAATTTCTTTACAAAATCATCTAAACCTTTACTTCTCTCTTCAATAATATCTACTGATTGTATAGCTTGATCAATAACACTGTCATCAATATTATTTTTAAGTAATTTTGAAATATTGCTAGTTAATCCAATTATTGGTGACACCGAATTCATTATTTCGTGTGTTAAAACACGATTTAATTTTTGCCACGATTCTACTTCATTATGATCTAATTCTGATTTAATATCTTGTATGGAAATCAAGTTAACATCTTCATTTAACAATTTAAATTTAGCTAGTTTAATAGCGAGTCTCAAGTTTTTACCCTTTAAATTCATAGGCAATACTTTCTGTTCTTGAGGTGATATGTTTTGAATTATTGTTGGTAATTCATTACTTATTCTTTTTAACATATCAATTGATCCTAAACTCGGAATGAGTAGTAATTCTTTCGCGGCACTATTAATCAATTTAACTTTATTGTTTTTGTCAAACGCAATTAAACCAACATTAACATGATCGAATATATATTGTAAAAAAAGATACTGGTTTTCTCTTTCGATCTTAGCATCACGTATTACATTGTTTAATTCTGCAAAATAATATGATAAATCTTTAAAAGGAGTTTCTTCGAGTGATTTAGTGAAATCAATAGTTGTATTGCTTTCTCTCACATAATCTAAAAATCTTTCTAAATAAGTGTTTGATTGATTAATATATCTTATCAAATAAAAGATTTGAACTAATATCAGGAAAGCAAGAAAAATAATGGAATACAGGTAAGTAGTTCTTAATAAAGCAAAACTAAAAATTAAACTATTAATTAATATTAAAATGGTTCGTATAATTATATTAATATAATATTTTTTATAAACCATATTTTTCAATCTTTGTGTAAAGTGTTTTTCTCGTTATTCCTAGTTCTTCAGCCGTTTTGCTTATATTTCCACCACACTTTTTAAGCGCTTTTTTCACAGTATTTTTTTCTATTTCTTCAAGATTCAAAGAATCAATGCCTTCCGTTTCAGTTAATGGAATCGAAAAATGAAAATCAGCAACATCAATAATATCTGAATCAGTAAGAATTACTGCTTTTTCAATTGCATGTTCTAACTCTCTAATGTTACCTGGCCATCGATAACTCTGAAGCTTATCAATCGCATTTTTACCAATTTTTAATTTTGGTTTATCATATTTTTTAGAATAACTAGTTAAAAAATATTCGGCTAATAAAAGAATGTCATCTTTGCGCTCTCTCAAAGGAGGAACCTCAATTTGAATAGTATTTATCCTATATAATAAATCATCTCTAAACAGATCATTGGCAATCATTTTGTCAAGGTTTTTATTTGTGGCTGATATCAACCTAACATCGATAGACACTGGAATATTTGATCCAACAGGAATAACTTCTCTATTTTGAAGCACTGTTAAAAGCTTAGACTGCATATTCATACTCAGATTTCCAATCTCATCAAGAAAAAGAGTTCCTCCAGAAGCAGATTCCATTCTACCTATACGGGATTCTTTAGCATCAGTAAAAGCACCCTTGGTATGTCCAAAAAGTTCACTTTCAAATAATGTCTCACTTATCGAAGCCATGTCTAATGTTATTAATACCTCTTGCGCACGCTTTGATTGTCTGTATATTTCTCGAGCTATTAATTCCTTACCTGTGCCATTTTCGCCAAGTATTAATACGTTTGCATCAGTTTTAGAAACTTTGCTTATTGTTTGAAGTACATTTAAGAATGAAGGCGAGATCCCCAATGGTTTTTGAATTTTTAACGGATCATTCGATCCTAAATATTCCTGTTTTTGTTTTAGTGTTTTTACTTCTTTTCTTGATTTATGGAGTTTTAAACCAGAATTTAAAGTAGCAATAAGTTTCTCGTTATCCCAAGGTTTAGTTATAAAATCGGTGGCTCCGCGTTTCATAGCTTCTACCGAAAGTTCAATATCACCATAAGCGGTCAACATTACTACAACTGCATCCGGGTCATTCTTTAAAATCTCAGATAACCAGAACAATCCTTCATTACCCGTATTTACACCAGCTGTAAAATTCATGTCAAGCAAAATAAGGTCAAATGATTTTTGTTGTAGTTCCTGATGAATTGAATTTGGATTACTTAATATTTTAATGGTATCAAATTCCCTGTTTAGAATAAGCTCTAAGGATTTCAATACACCTTTATCATCATCTACAATTAGTAAATTTCCTTTACTTTTTTTCATAACTAAAATTTAACTAAGCTAAAATTAGGGAATAATGATTAAAAAAGAAACATTAACTGTATATAAAGTAAACACTTTTTACCGACTCATCGAAATTAAAATATAGCTAATGTGCAGCATATCTGAATATTAAGTATTACGGTATAAATTTGGCATACTTGATCAGCAAATGATATGAACATTTAATAAATTTACAGATATGATTAAGAATTATTTTAAAACGGCTTTTAGGTATATCGGTAGAAATAAATTGTTTTCTACAATTAATATACTAGGACTTTCCATAGGAATGGCTTGTTCAATTTTAATCTTTCTTTGGTTAAAAGATGAGTCAAGCTATGATAATTACCACTCAAATGTAGATCGTATTTATCGTGTTATAATGGAAAAAGAGGAAGCTGGTACAAAGGAAAGAATAGCGCGAACACCTTCACCAGTTGGGAGAGTCTTAAAAGATGAGTTTCCGGAAGTTATTGCCAGTACCCGTTTTTTCTTTACTGATTTTGGTTTTAAAATGAATATGGAAGTTTATGATGAAGATGGAGCATTTGTTGATAAAGATATTCTTTCAATTTTCGATTTGAATCTTATAAAAGGAGACACTTCGAGCGCTTTCTCTTCCAATACTAATATTGTTATTAGTGAAAAATTAGCTCAGAAGATTTTTAATACAACTGATGTTCTTGGTAAAGACCTAAAACTTGATGATGATCTAATCTTTACAATTTCAGGAATTTTTAAAGATATTCCGACTAATTCTCATTTAAAATTTGATTTTTTATGCAGTTATGAATTATTGCATGATTTTGGTTTTCCGCGAGAAAACTGGAACAATTATAATAATAATAACTATGCATATGTTCTATTAGAGGAAGGTTCTGATATTAATAATGTAAATACTAAAATAGAAGATTTAATAATCAGAAATGCGGAGCGATTAAAAGCTAAAATATTTTTACAACCACTTAAAGATGTTTACTTAAAATCAGACTTCTCAGGAGAATATTTCAGGATGGGAAATTATGTAAACATTTATATTTTCTCAATTATTTCAATTTTTATTATAATTATTGCAGGCTTCAATTTCATGAATCTAACAACTGCACAGGCATCTTCAAGACTAAAAGAAATAGGAATTAGAAAAGTATTGGGAGGGCAACGAAAAAGCCTTGTATTTCAATTTTTGGGAGAAGCAATTTTTATGACATTTGTTGCGCATATATTTGCAATAATATTTGTCGAATTGGCTCTGCCTGTCTTCAATAACCTTACTAATAAGGCATTGAATCTAAGTTATTTCAGCATTGATTTTTTAGTTTTAATTGCAGGAATTATAATCATTGTTGGATTGTTCTCAGGTAGTTATCCATCTGCATATTTATCACGACTAAATCCATTGAATATTTTTAAAGGAGGTTTGTCTGGGAAAGGTGGAGGTTTATTAAGAAAAGCTCTTGTGGTATTTCAGTTTGCTATATCTATTATTTTAATTATTAGTGCAACAATAATTATGAAGCAAATGAATTATTTAAATAAAAAAGATCTGGGATTTGAAAAAGAGGGACTAGTTTATTTTTCACTGCAAGGAAATGGTGATAGATACGAACTATTAAAAGAAAGACTATTAAAAAATTCTGAAATTAATGAGGTAACAGTTCTTTCACATGAGCTTACTGATGTTGTACATATGGCACCAGTTACGTGGGAAGGAAAAAGTGGTGATGATCGAATTTTAATGGATCTTATGTTTGTTGACCACGATTTTTTAAGTACGATGAAAATGAATTTATTAAGTGGAAAGGACTTCACCAGAGTAACAGAAGGTGATACTATTGCCTCATTTATTATTAATGAAGCAGCAGCTAAATTTCTAAATTTTGATGATCCTATCGGGAAAAGATTTTCTACAGGTCGTTTTTCAGGTTATATCACAGGTGTAGTTGAGAATTTTAATTTTCAACCTTTGTATAATGAAATTAAACCTATGGTATTAACTTCTTATCCTGGTGAACGATTTTATATGTATGCTAGAATTAATTCAAAACAACCTCATCGTGCCATTAGCGATATTAGTACAGAGTTTAAGAATTTTGCACCAAACAATCCATTTGAGTATTTTTTTCTTGATGAGAGTATAGAAGCAATGTATAAAAATGAAAGTCGTCTTGCTAAATTAACACGTTACTTTACTTTAATAGCAATTTTTATTTCCAGTTTAGGGTTATTTGGTTTAGCTTCATTTATGGCTGAGCGTAGAACAAAAGAGATTGGAATAAGAAAAGCTTTAGGCGCTTCAGTTGCACGGATTGTTTTTATTTTATCAAAAGAAATAATGACATTGGTTATAATTGCAAACATTATTAGCTGGCCATTAGCTTATTTACTCGGTAATAAATGGTTAAATAATTTTACTTATAAAACTGAAATTAATGTATGGATTTTCATTTTAAGTGGTCTATTAGCATTAATAATTGCTTTGGTAACAATTAATTTAAGAGCTGTTAAAGCCGCATATGCAAATCCAGTAGCAGCTTTAAGGTATGAATAAAAGAAGGATTAACCCTTCATTTAAAACAGTACTTAAAACTTATTATCATGAAAATAGTAGTTTTAAACGGAAGCCCAAAAGGAGATTATAGTATTACTCTTCAATATGTAAATTATCTCCAAAGAAAATATGCAGAGCATGATTTTCAGACAATTAATATCTCTCAAAAAATCAAAAAGATTGAGAAAAATCAAGAATACTTTAATGAAATAATTAATAATATAAAAAATTCTGATGCAATCATTTGGTCTTTTGGCTTATGGGTTCTGGCAGTACCAGCTCAGTATATGAGGTTTATTGAACTCATAACTGAAAGAAATGCAGAATATGCATTTAGAAATAAGTATACTTCAGCAATCTCAACCTCGATTCAATTTTACGATCATACCGCACACAATTATATGCGAGCTGTTTGTGAAGATTTAGAAATGAATTTTGTCGATGGAATATCTTTTTATATTTTAGATTTTATGAAAGAAAATAAACGAAACGAACTTTCATTATTCTTTGAAAATATGATATGGACTATTGAAAATAAAATGGTTACATCTAAATTATTTCCACCTTTAAGCTTTGATGATTTTCAATATAAAAAGTCAGCATCTTCTAATAAAATAACAACAAATAAAAATATCTTAATATTAACTGATAGTTCAAATAGAGATTCAAATCTATATAGAATGATTGAACGCTTTGCGGATTCATTTCAATCAAAACTTAATATTATTGACTTTAATGATATTGATATTAAAGGAGCATGTATAGGCTGCATGAAATGCGGTTATGAATATAAGTGTCATTATAAGGATGGATATGAGGATTTTTATAACAATAAAGTACGCAAAGTCGATATTCTGGTTTTAGCTGGAGAATTGAAAGGTCGCTATCTTTCTTCTAAATGGAAAACCTTTTTTGACCGGGCATTCTTTTGGAATCACACACCTTCTTTAACAGGAATACAAATCGCATATATCATTTCAGGGCCAATAAATCAAAATCAAAATCTTTTGCAAATACTGGAAGGAAATGTGACGGCAAGACAATCAGCAAATTTAGTTGGAATAATTTCTGATGAAAGCCAAGACTCTAAAATTATTGATGGACAATTACAAAGATTGGCCGAACAAAGTGTTTATTATGCTGAGAGAGATTTTATTAGGCCACAAAACTTTTTAAAAGTTGGTGGTCATAAAATATTCAGAGATGAGATATATGGTCATTTACGAGGTGTTTGGCAAGCAGATCATAGATATTTTAAAAATAATGGATTATATGATTTTGAACAGAAAAAAATTGGGATGCGGATGATGAATACAATATTGCTATTGCTATGTAAATTTCCATCGTTTAGAAAAAAATATTATGGAAATATTATGAAATTCCCAGCTCAACGATTTGGTAAAGAGATGGATAAAATTACTTTACAAGAAGAATTGATAGTAAATTAAAATTTAAGGTATTATGAAATATAAAAACGCCCCAATAACCAATAACAAATAGTGGAAATATAATTAGCCAATCTGCCCATGCAAAAGCAAGAGAATACTTAAAATGTGAATTATCACGCCAGTCTTCGCCTTTTCCGATAATTAAATCTTTTGTTTTTTGG
>JBHOSR010000050.1:0-17700 GCA_042584405.1 Bacteroidota bacterium | reverse complement strand
ATATTGAAGTTATAGGAAGTACATTACGCATTGAAGGTTACAAAATGGAATTTGCTACCGATGGTAATCAAGCTTTTAGTTGGACCAAAAAAAAGAATTTCGACCTTATTTTATTGGATATCATGATGCCTGAAATTGACGGCTTTGAAGTGTGTAAACGATTGAAAGCAGATGTTGCCACAAAAAATATACCTATCATCTTTTTAACCGCAAAAACAGATACGGAGGCTATAGCCAAAGGACTTGAAATTGGGGCGGTAGATTATGTTACAAAACCTTTTGATCCGGTAGAATTAATTGCAAGGGTTGAGACGCATTTAAAACGAAATTTTGCCGAACAACAGTTGAAGTTAATCAACGCTACCAAAGATAAACTATTCTCAATCATAGCTCATGATCTTAGAAATCCTTTCAATGTTATATTAGGATATTCAGATATCCTTCTTGATGACATTAATACTATGGAATTAACAGATGTAAGAAAATCTATTGAAGACATTAATAATTGTACAAAAAAAGCATGTGAATTATTGCAGAATCTTTTAGATTGGTCTATGACCCAATTAGAGGGAATAAAATATACACCTATTAATACAAGTTTAAATATAATTGTAGAGAAGACTATCACCTTACTTTATAATATAGCACAATTAAAAAACATTCAAGTTAAAAATAATGTTCCAAGTGATGCAACAATATTCGTTGATGAAGATATGTTGTCTACCGTTTTTCGAAATCTTATTTCAAATGCGTTAAAATTCACAAATAAAGGTGGCGAAATAAATATAAATGCCAATATTAAAAATGGTTTTATAGAAGTAGTAATTGCTGATAATGGTGTGGGTATAGCAAAAGAGAATTTATCGAAACTATTCAAAATCGAAGATTCATATTCAACAAAAGGCACTGCAAATGAAAATGGCACAGGTTTAGGTTTGGTTTTATGCAAAGAATTTATTAATCATAATGGGGGAGAAATAACAGTTGAAAGTGAATTGGGGAAAGGAACAAAGTTTATTTTTACCATACCTAAAGGAAATCAAAAAGCCTGACAAAAATGTCAGGCTTTTCTTTGAGGTCACGGGCGGATTCGAACCGCCGTACACGGTTTTGCAGACCGCTGCCTAGCCACTCGGCCACGCGACCGTTTTTTATTGGACAGCAAAAATAGAAAAATTTTCCACAATACTCAAATGTTTACATTATTTTTCAATTGCAGTATTCAATTAGTTTAACGACATAAAGTAACACTAACTCTTTCCATTTTTCCTCCCATTGGAGGATTCATTTTAGAAACCTTTACAGTTGCCTTTTTTATGGTTGAAAAATTCTGGTACAATGAATCTAATATTCGGCCTGCAATATGTTCTAGTAAATGAGATTTTGTTTGCATCTCTTCCTTCACAATATTATAAGCTACCTGGTAATTTAGGGCATCTTTTAAATCGTCTGATTTAGCGGGAATCTGCATGTCAGTTTCTACAGTTAGATCCACTAAAAAACGATTACCAACAATTTGCTCCTCTTTATAATGTCCATGATAAGCATAGAATTCCATATTCTCAATTTGAATCAATCCCATTTCTATCTTTAATTAAATTGTTATTTATTCAAAGTTAAAGCATAAAATTGCAATTGCATATTTTTCAAAACATTTTATACAGCATTAGATAAAATCCTGTACTTTTGTAAGTTCAAAAAATAACGACCAAATTTCTAATCTGATTGTTCATTATGACTGAAAACAAAGAAACAGAAGCAAAAAAATCTTTAAATTTTATTGAAAGTATTATTGAAGAAGATTTGAAAAACAATAAAAATAATGGTGTGGTTTGTACTCGTTTCCCTCCCGAACCTAATGGATACTTGCATATTGGCCATGCTAAATCAATCTGTTTAAATTTCGGTCTTGCCCAGAAATACAATGGAAAAACAAACTTACGTTTTGATGATACGAATCCTGAAAAAGAAGAAGTTGAATATGTAGATTCCATAATGGAAGATGTTCGTTGGTTAGGTTTTAAATGGGAAGGCGAACCTCGATTTGCATCTGATTATTTCGATCAGCTTTACGAATGGGCAGTAAAAATTATTAAAGAAGGAAAAGCATATGTTGATGATCAAGCGCCAGAACTTATAAGTCAGCAAAGGGGTACTCCTACTCAACCAGGTATTGAAAGTCCGTATAGAAACAGATCAGTTGAAGAAAATCTTGACTTATTCACCCGAATGAAGAATGGTGAATTTAAGGAAGGTGAGCGTGTACTTCGTGCAAAAATTGGTATGACATCGCCAAATATGCACATGCGTGATCCAATTATGTACAGAATTTTACATAAAGAACATCACAGAACAGGAAATAAATGGTGTATATATCCAATGTACGACTTTGCTCATGGACAATCTGATTATATTGAAAGCATTACACATTCAGTTTGTACTCTTGAATTTGAAGTGCACCGACCTTTATATGAATGGTATTTAGAAAATGTCTATTCTGAAGGCGACATTAAACCTCGCCAGATTGAGTTTGCCCGATTGAATTTGAGTTATACCATTATGAGTAAGCGTAAGCTTTTGGAATTAGTGCAAAAGAACATTGTTAATGGTTGGGACGATCCTCGAATGCCAACCATTTCAGGACTTCGAAGAAGAGGTTTTACTCCTGCTTCAATACGTAAATTTGCCGATACCATTGGTGTTGCAAAACGCGATAATGTTATTGATGTTGCTTTACTGGAACACAGTTTACGCGAAGACTTAAATAAAACGGCAGCTCGCGTTATGGCTGTTTTAAATCCATTGAAAATTGTAATTACTAATTATCCTGAAGATAAAGAAGAGTGGCTAAAAATCGAAAATAATCCTGAAGATGAAACTATGGGAACTCGAGAAATGCCTTTTTCTCGTGAGATTTATATTGAGCAGGATGATTTCATGGAAGATGCTCCCAAGAAATTTTTCCGTTTAGCACCTGATAAAGAAGTTCGATTAAAAGCTGCTTATATTATTAAATGCGAAGAAGTAATTAAAGATTCTAACGGAAATATCACCGAACTACGTTGTACTTACGATCCGGAATCAAAAAGTGGAAGCGGAACAGAGGCCAGTCAACGAAAAGTTAAAGGAACTTTACACTGGGTTTCAGCTAAACATGCAATCGATGCTGAGGTTCGATTATACGATCGTTTATTTAATGATGAAGCACCTGATGGACATAAAGAAAAAGACTATAAAGAATTTATAAATCCTGAATCATTAAAAATACTAAAAAACTGTAAAGTTGAACCAAGCTTGAAGGATGCTCAACCTGAATCAAAATATCAGTTCCAGCGATTAGGATATTTTTGTGTTGATAAGAAAGATTCCAAACCAGGATATCTAATATTTAACAGAACGGTTCCGCTAAAAGATTCGTGGAGTAAAATGAATAAATAAAAGTCCTTGTATAAATCCGAAGTAATATAACTTCGGATTTTTATTCATCTATTAAATCCCGAATTACAACGGAAGCACAAAAGCAACCATAAATAGGAGGCATATAAGAAATTGTGCCTACAGTTGATTTTTTATTTTCTCCTGGTTCATCAACTATAACCGCATTTTTTTCAGCTTTATCTTCCGAAAACACAACTTTAAATCCCTTTGTAACCCCAAGTTTTCGTAATCGCTTTCTTAATAAAAAGCCTAATCGACAATTAAATGATTTTGAAATATCTTTAATAATTACTTTGGTGGGATCTATTCTTGCACCAGAACCAAGAGAGCTCACTATTTTTAATCCTTTTTGAATACTATGATATATTAAAAAAACTTTGGGCGACAAAGTGTCGATGGCATCAACCACATAATCGAATGGTTTATCTAATATTTCACTTATCCGATCATCTTTAATATACTCCTGAATAATATTAAGTTTTAACTCAGGATTAATATCTAACAATCGTGCTCCTACAACTTCGGCTTTTGGCTTATTCATAGTGCTTTCCAAAGCTGCTAGCTGTCTGTTTTTATTCGAAGGATGCAAATGGTCTCCATCTACAATCGTCATTTCTCCAACTCCAGCTCTGCATAAACTCTCTGCAGCATAAGCACCTACACCACCTAATCCAACCACAAGAACATGTGAGTTTTTGAGCTTTTCTACTTTTTCTTTTCCAATTAGCAGTTTTGTCCTTTCTTGCCAGTTACTTAGAGTCATTCAATAAATTCTTAAGGTTTTTAATTAATTGTTTCTTCAAATAGTCAACACTTATATTAAATTTTTTAGCAGCACTCAAATATAAGTCCTTAATATCAATGTTAAAATCATCTGTTTCCAAAAATATTTTTTCTATTGGCAATTCCCCAAAATAATTACTCAGTTTTGAATTAGGATTATTAATGTGATGACATACTGATAAATAGCATCCATGATTAATAAAATCCAATGCTATTTGTTTACTTCCATTAAAATGGTGCAAAACCCATGGGACACTTGATTTTAAATCGATTTTTAATTTTAATATGTCGTTATGCGCCTTAACAGAGTGCACAATAATTGGTAATTTGTATTTTTCTGCTATTTCAATATGTGCTTTGAAAATTTTTATTTGTGTTTTTAGATCAGGACCTTTTAATTTATCTAAACCCGTTTCCCCAATGGCTATAATTGATTTAGTATTTATAAGACTTTCTAACCGATCTGTTATTTCACTACCAGAAAGCTTATTGGCATGCCAGGGGTGTAAACCAGCAGTAAAAAAAATCTTATCACCTTTTTTAGTGATAAGATTTTCTTGTAAAAACAAACTCTGTATAACAACCTCATCTTCTGCCGGTTCCTGTTGATGAGCGTGAAAATTCAAATATTGATCTTCAGAGAAATTCATTGTTCATTTGTAATATTATTCTTTCTTAATGATATCAATACCAGATTGTATTCTATTTAAAGTCTCTTCCTTGCCAAGCATCTCAGCAATTTCTAAAACTCCCGGACCAATTCCTGCTCCTGCCAACGTTAATCTGAGAGGATTCATAATTTGTCCCATTCCGAATTCCTTACCTTCAAGAAAATCCTGAACTGACTTTTCCATACTTTCATGATCAAAATTCTCTAGCTTTTTAAATTGCTCTTTTAATTCCGACAATATCTCAGAAGTGTTATCCTTCCAGCGTTTCTTAACAACCTTTTGATCATATTCTGTCGGTGCCTCAAAAAAGAAAAATGACTGATCCCAAAATTCTGAGACAAAAGTTACACGCTCCTTAATTAACTTTACAATCTTTATTACATAATTATCTTCAACTTTTATTCCTTTTTCTCTTAAAATAGTCTGATATAATCTGGCTAATTTTTCATCAGATTTTCCAACAATATATTTATGATTAAACCACTTTGCTTTTTCATGATCGAATTTAGCTCCTGCTTTATGCACCTTAAGTAAATCGAAAGAAGATATTAATTCTCTCATAGAAAAAATTTCTTTCTCAGTCCCTGGATTCCAACCTAAAAGAGCTAACATATTGACAAAAGCCTCTGGAAAATAACCATCTTCTCGATATCCACGTGAGACTTCTCCCGTTTTAGGGTCAGTCCACTCCAAGGGAAAAACTGGAAATCCTAAGGCATCACCATCTCGTTTGCTAAGTTTTCCTTTGCCGCTAGGTTTTAAGAGCAAAGGTAGATGCGCAAAATCAGGGATTGAGTCTTCCCATCCCAATGCTCTGTATAGCATAACATGTAAGGGTAATGAAGGCAACCATTCTTCTCCTCGAATTACATGGGTAATTTTCATTAACTGATCATCAACAACATTGGCTAAATGGTACGTAGGCATACCATCTGACTTAAAAAGCACTTTATCATCAAGTTGATTAGTATTTACTTTTACAGTTCCCCGAATCATATCTTCTACAATTATTTTTTCATCATCCGGCATTTTAAATCTTACAACATAAGGTGTATTTTCTAAAAGTTTCTTTGTTTCCTCTTCGGATAAAGTGAGAGAATTTCTCATATTTCCTCTAGTTGTTGCATTATATTGCTGCACACTGCTTTTCTCTTCTTTTAACCTAACTCGCATTGCTTCTAATTCATCAGGAGTATCAAAAGCATAATATGCATTTCCAGATTTAATTAACCTTTCAGCAAATTCTTTGTAAATCTCCTTTCTATCCGATTGTCGGTAAGGGCCGTAAGGACCTCCTTCTTCAATTCCTTCTTCAATTTCAATTCCACACCACTTAAGAGATTCTATTATATAATCTTCTGCTCCATCTACATATCTAGTTTGATCGGTATCTTCAATTCTTAAAATAAAAGTACCTTTATTCTTCTTGGCAAATAGATAATTAAATAATGCCGTTCTGACACCACCTATATGCAACGGACCTGTCGGGCTTGGGGCAAATCTTACCCTTACTTTTCTATTATTCATTTTTATGCTTTTTTTACTCCCAGTTCAAGATTACTTTTCCGCTATTCCCTTCATCCATAATCTGAAAACCTTTTTCGAATTCATTAATTGGATATTGATGTGTTATCATTGGGCTCAAATCTAAGCCAGTATGAAGCATTTGTTCCATCTGATACCAAGTTTCAAACATTTCTCTACCATATATCCCTTTTAAAGTTAATCCTTTAAAAATAACTTTATCCCAATTAATTCCAGTTTTTGGAGGTAATATCCCTAGCAAAGATATTTTTCCTGAATTATACATGTGATCCAGCATATCGTTAAATGCATGAGGAGATCCAGAACATTCAAGCCCTATATCAAATCCAATCATTCCTAAGTCTTTTATAACATCGTCAAGATTTTCTTTCATTGGGTTAACCACTCTTGTAGCTCCCATTTTTTTAGCTAACTCAATTCTATATTCATTAGTTTCAGTTGCAACAACATAACGTGCTCCAGCAAATTTAGCAATGGCAACACACATACTTCCAATTAATCCTGCTCCTGTAACTAAAACATCTTCACCTAAAAGAGGCCATGAAAGTGCTGTATGCGCAGCATTTCCAAAAGGATCCATAATTGCTAACATATCGTCAGGAATGGCAGAGTTCATTTTCATTACATTAGCAGAAGGAACTAATACGTATTCAGCAAATGAACCGTTTATATTTACACCTATTCCAACGGTATTTTCACATATGTGTTTTCTTCCTCTTCTACAATTCCTGCATTGTCCACAAGCAATATGACCTTCACCTGTAACGCGTTCACCAATTTTGAATCCTTTGACACCTGCACCCATTTTTGCAACTGTTCCTACATATTCGTGGCCAATAGTCATTCCAAGCTTTATTGTATTTTGTGACCATTCATCCCAACGATATATGTGTAAATCTGTACCACAAATAGCTGATTTTCTAACTTTTATCAATATGTCATTGATTCCAACTTCAGGTATATCAACCTCTTCCATCCATAATCCCTTTTCGGGTTTAGATTTTACAAGAGCTTTCATTTTATTTGCCATAATATATAAGTTTTTATTATTTATAAATTTATTTAAACAAAAATAAGGTATAAAAGCATCTTTATGAAATTCAGATTAATCTTTTACAACACTAATTATTGGAAAAGAAAAAACCCGGTTAGCTAACCGGGTTTATAATTAGAATACTTACAGGATTCCTTAGATTTTGTATATTTTTAATGTTTGAAACGTAATCTCAAGCTTACTATCCACATTTTGAATGTCCGCAATCCTGACAAATTAAACAACCTTCCTGATATACCACACTTTCCGACCCACATTCATTGCATTTAGTTCCCATCTTAGGTTTTGTTCCATCTGGGATATAACGCTTCAGCGCTCTCTCAACTCCATTTTTCCAGGTATTTATTGTTTCACTATCTAATCGTAAAGACTGAACTAAATGTACAACATCAGGAATAGGCATTCCATGGCGTAATACCCCAGAAATTAATTTTGCATAATTCCAGAATTCTTTTTCGAACATATGAGATAATCCGCCTAATGTATTTTCATAACCGTATTTGTCGATATATTGAAAATCGTAACGGCTTTTTCCATCTCTATCTTTTACTTTTATAATTCGCCCTTTCATTATTGATTTTGGAATAGGGAACATCTCCTCATCAGCAATACCTGTAAAAATCTCGTAAGGACGGTCATCTTTAATTCCAACAAATGCAATCCACTTTTCATCGCTATTGTTAAAGCGAATAATTTCGGCATTCAATACTTTTGGTCTTTTGTTACTTGTCGGTTGATTACCTGATTTATTATCTTTTTTGTTCGAAACTAATACACCTGAACGAGAACCTTCCCTATATACTGTTACACCTTTACATCCACTTTCCCATGCAGTAACGTAAAGTTGTCCAACAAGTTCTTCAGTAGCATCAGCAGGTAAATTAATCGTAACGCTTATTGAATGATCAACCCATTTTTGAATTCTACCTTGCATCTTAACTTTACTTACCCAGTCTACATCATTTGATGTTGCTTTAAAATAAGGAGTCTTTTCAACAATAGCAGTAATTTCATCATCGGACATCAATTTAACCTCGCTTGGATTATAATCATTAATTGTTAACCAATCGATAAATTTATGATGAAAAACATTATACTCTTCCCATGAGTCACCCATTTCATCAATAAACGACACAGTAGTATCAGAATCATTAGGATTAACTTTTCGTCTTCTTTTATAAACTGGCATAAATACTGGCTCAATTCCAGAGGTAGTTTGTGTCATTAAGCTTGTTGTTCCAGTTGGTGCAATAGTTAATAAAGCTATATTTCTTCTTCCAAACTGAACCATATCAGCATATAACTGCTCATCTTGTTCTTTTAATCTCAAAATAAAAGGATTATCCTTCTCTTTCTGTGCATCGAAAATTTCAAATGCTCCTCGTGCCTTAGCCATATCAACAGAAGAACGATAAGCTGATAAGGCAACTATTTTATGTACTTCTTCTGAAAAGTCTACTGCTATTTCACTTCCATAGCGTAATCCTAATGCTGCAAGCATATCTCCTTCTGCGGTTATTCCTACACCTGTCCTACGTCCTTCAGCAGCCTTCTTACGAATACTTCTCCACAATTTATCCTCAACCTGTTTTATTTCATAATCTTCCGGATCGTGCTCTATTTTGTATAAAATTGCATCTATCTTTTCTAATTCAAGATCAATAATGTCATCCATTATTCTTTGAGCATATCCAACGTGCTTTTTGAATAAATCAAAATTAAATTTTGCGTTAACAGTAAACGGATTTTCTACATAACTATATAAATTAATAGCTATTAATCTGCAACTATCATAAGGACATAATGGGATTTCTCCACAAGGATTTGTAGAAACAGTTTTATATCCTAAATCTGCATAACAATCAGCAACTGACTCATTAACTATTGTATCCCAAAACAAAATTCCAGGTTCTGCTGATTTCCATGCATTGTGAACAATTTTCTTCCATATTTTACCTGCATCAACTGTTTGTTTATAAGCAGGTTTTTTGTCTTCAACAGGGTATTGTTGAGTATATGGTTTATTATCAACAACTGATTTCATAAAATCGTCATCGATTCTAACAGAAACGTTTGCTCCAGTTACTTTTCCTGTTTCAAGTTTTGCATCAATAAATTTCTCCGCATCAGGATGCTTACTTGAAATACTTAACATAAGAGCACCACGTCGCCCGTCTTGTGCAACCTCTCGAGTAGAGTTAGAATATCGTTCCATAAATGGAACTACTCCTGTTGAAGTAAGTGCGCTATTTAAAACAGGACTACCTTGTGGTCGAATATGTGATAAATCATGACCCACTCCCCCTCGGCGCTTCATCAATTGAACCTGTTCCTGATCTATTTTCATAATTCCACCGTAAGAGTCGGCTGGAGTTTTATGGCCAATCACAAAACAATTTGATAATGAAGCAATCTGATATCTATTACCAATTCCTGACATTGGTCCACCCTGTGGTATTATATATTCAAAGTTTTTAAATAGATTGTAAATTTCATCCTCATTCATTGGATTTGGGTATTGCATCTCAATTCTTGCTATTTCGCTAGCAAGACGTTTATGCATATCGTTTGGATTTCTTTCAAATAGATTTCCATAAGAATCTTTTAATGCATATTTATTAGCCCAAACGCGTGCGGCTAGTTCATCCCCCTTGAAATACTCTTTTGAGCTTTTAAAAGCTTCATCAAAAGTGTATGTTCTTTTCTTTAATTTTTCTTGCGAAACTTCGCTTACAGTTCCATCAGTAGCCATTCCTTTTACATCCATTTTTTAAGCAGAATTATTATAAGTTTATGATTATTCGAATATGTTTTGTAACACTTTACGAAAAAGGTAGTGCTAATTTAAACATAGTTATAAGTTTCAACAATAAGTTTTCATTCGTATTTTTCAACATTTCATGATAGTTATTAACGAAGGGTTTTAAACGGCTGTAAACCTTGTTATTAAAGGATTTGAGCGTCATAATGAAAAAAAACAACATATGGAAATTTTGTTTAAATTATATTTTCACAACGATTGTTAATAACGTTAAAAAGGTTAAATTCGGGAGGGTTTTGGTTGTGTTAAAAATTTATTAACATAGATATTAACCCTACTTAACACACATGTTAAGTTTCTGTTATTGTGATACTTGCAAAAAATGATGTTTTTTACAAATTTTTCCCTATTTCCCCCTTATCATTTTTAATTTGTAACATTTGGATTGTATTTTCCAAACTCCCATCCACTTTCTTGGGTTCAATTTTAAGTATTTTACAAATTAATGGATAAATGTCAATTGCATTTATTGACTTATGATTATATCCTTTTTTAAATGCCGGACCATACGCATAAAAAATTGTATGCATATCTTTATTTCTATTATCATATCCGTGTGCGCCACCTGAATATGACTTTTTCTTTGAAGATTTTGACAAACTCCAACTACTATCTGCAACTACAATAAAATCTTTTATTCTTTTGCTTTTTGAAAAATGCAATCGCTCTGGTACATCTTCCTTTTTCCATATTTGAAGGTGATCAGAATTTGATAGGATAGAATAAATAGTATCGTAAAATTCTTCTTTAGCTCCAATTGAATAAACCGGATTTCCACCGTCAATATGTTCTATCCAATCTTTCTGTATTAATTTATCTAAATAAACAACTCTTTCTTCACTAATTTCTCCCATACCATGATCAGACGTAACTATAACATTTATATTATCAGCTATTGGTAAGGCGGCAATTTTTTGAATAAATACTCCAACTAAACTGTCAAGATATTCAACCATTTCAACCGTTTCATGATGGTTCGGGCCAACATCATGGCCTTTGCTATCTGGCTCCTGAATGTACCACATAATTAAATGAGGCCTTTCATTTTCTGGCAGTTCCAACCATTCAATTACTCCTTCAATTCTTTTTTCAAAAGGAACTGATCCATTATAGTTATGACTATATGATGGAAAAATCTTATCGTGCATTGCTTCTGAACCTACCCAAAAATACGATGCACTTTTTACACCTTGCTTTTCTGCAGTTACCCATATTGGTTCACCAAAATAAAAAGATGAATCTGCAACCGATTCAGTATTTGATATCGAATAAAATTTATTTATATCATTAGCATAAAAATCATTAAAAACTATCCCGTGATTTTCAGGATACAATCCTGTTGCTATAGAAAAATGATTTGGAAATGTTTTAGTAGGAAAACATGGAATACTAGCATCTGCATGGACTCCAACTTCCTCAATATAATCTAAATTTGGAGTATTTGCTTTTTCAGAGTAATCCCAACGAAATCCATCCATGGAAAGCATTACAACATATTGTTCACTGCCTTGCTTCTTTTCTGAATCTCCCCTTTCAGATGAACAAGCAAAGCTAAAAACGATTAAAAAAATGTAAGCAATTCTAATTTTCATTTCCTTAATATAAATAATTGCAACCAGTTATTTTTAGGAAAAAAAAGGGGCTTACGCCCCTCTTTTTAAATTATAAAATTTTTACTACTGTGCAGTTGGTCCTTCAACTAATTCAAACTCAAGAGGTGATTCAGTCTTAACTTTATATTTCACCAACCATGTGCCAGATGTACCACTGTTATATGTAGCATATATAACTTGATAATACATATCTACTCCATTTACTAAAATAGTAGCAGTTGGAAATAAGGATGGTAATAAAGCTTCACTTACTGCTTTTTCAAGAGCTTCTGCCCAATCAGCAAACATTGTTTGATCCCAATCAGCTCCATCAAAGTTTCCATAATAAGCATCAGCACCATAAATAAATTCCGCTGTTCCGTATGAATTTATGTACTCTGCACCGAATGTAACATTAACATAATCAACAATTGCTTGATAGTCTGTAGATCCCATAACAACAGTAATAGTTGGATCAAAAAACCAAGCCTCACCATTATGCACAAATTGATTAGTTACGGTTTCTATTGCATCATATTCTGTCCAAACAGAACCATCAAATCGATATTCTTTAGCTTTTGTAGAAACTCCTCCTGAATAGTATTGGTAAACTACTACCTTGCTGTCTCCAGATTGAGCATAAATGTATTTATTTAATAAAAATGCAGGCAAATAATCTCCTGGAGGCACAGAACTTGAAAAATTATCATAAGCACCTGGGGCACCCATACTATCATAGTCTGCTGATGTTAAAACATAGGCATCTGACAATTCCCATTCCGTTCCATCAAAACTAAAGTATGCATCCCTGTCTTCTAAACTTCCAGAATAATAAGCATAGGTTATTTTTACAATATCATTAGCTACTGCTGATGGGTATTTAATTAAAAGCCAGTCTGGAATATAATCTTCTATATCTATAGAACTAGAAAAGTTGTCATAATATCCAGGATCTCCATAATCTTCTCCCATTGCATCATAATCTGCAGTTACTAGTTCATAGGAAGTTGCTGTTTCAAAGTTATCAAGATAATCAAGACCTCCTATAAAATTATTATAAGTAACATTTGCGGTTGACTTGAGATTATATTCTGGAAATAATTCTCCAAGAACTTTACCTACATAATCTTCTGCTGTGAAATACATGTTAAATGCTTCCATATCTTCAATATTTTCAGCATTTGTTGTATCATCGTCGGTTATGGCATCCATGATCGCGAATCCTGATGCTGTTTCATAATCATCAGCTGTAAAAAGATAATCAATAGAGGCACTATAAGGAGGTTTAATTTCGTCCAATTCATCGTATAATTCCTCGTTTGGATCACACGCTGAAAAACCAACGATAAATGCTAATAAAATATATATAAGTTTTTTCATAATTTATCAATTTACTTTTTTTAAAATTTAACTTTTAAGCTCAAAGACATAGTACGACCAAAGCCATAATACACTAATGCCGTTGCTGCATCATTATTTGCGCCGTCTCTTGCATCAGAAATATACTCAGTATCTAATATATTGTTTATATTTCCAATTAAGGTAGCATTTAAATTCCCAATTTTAAAGTTATATCGAGCATTAAAATCTAACAGAGAATAACTAGGCATTTCCCAAGCATCATTACTTTCGGCTCTTGAAGTAATATCGAATTGTGCAAATAGATTATCATAATAATTAAAATCCACGCCAATTTTTAATTTAGGAAGTACTTCATAGTCAATTCTAATAGCTGCTGTTGTTTGCGCAGCATCTCCAACGTGTACATCTTCTAAATTAACAGATATATTTGTAGTGTCAATACCTCCTGATTCATTTTCCTCAAGAATAATTGCATCAGCATTCGCATTCCATCTCCAGTCGCCAATAGATACCATAGCTTTAACATCCATTTTTTCAATAGGTTGAATTGTAGCTTCAAGCTCAATTCCCATGTGAGTAGCATCCAGTCCTTCTAAATTAGCATATCTTCCAGATCCAATAGCTCTAGAAAGAGTTTTATCAAGCCATGCAGTTCTATACAAAGTTAAATCTGCATTAATTCTTGGGCTAGTATAACCATATCCTAATTCAGTAGAAAGTACTTTTTCGTGTTTTGTATCTTCATTGTAATCATTTGATCTACTCTTAAAAAGTGCTTCAAAGTATGGAGCTCTGGTAAAGTAACCACCATTAACAAAAACATTATGGTATTTGTTAATATTATAATTTGCTCCACCTTTTACAGACCAATCAAGAAAGCTGTACCAATCTGTTTCCTGGTCTTCTGGCAATTCAAATAAATCAGTTCTTTTATACAGCTGGTCTGATAATGAACCAGAAACAAAAGCGGAATATTTTTCCGTTTTATATTCACCTTGTAAGAAAAGACCTATCCAAGCCAAATCACTAAAATAATGATAATTAATATAGTCTCCTTTAGATAATAGTGCATTAGGATCTCTATTTGCATCAGAAGTATTTAAAAAATAATCTCCACCTAATAAATCATCTATTTGATATGCATGATAACCTCTGTACCATCTTCCATCAAGGCCTCCAGTAAATTCTATCCCTGATATTTCAGTATTTAATGTAGTAAGGATTCCATACCAATCATGTTCATTTATACCATTTGCAACAATTACTTCTGAACCATTTAAAGAAGCTGCATTTATTTCAGCAGCAGCATCCCAATCAATCAATCCTTCAGGTGTCATTAATGTTTCTGCAGTTGGAAGTCCTGTACTATAACTTTTAGTCACTAAATTAGAGTTACCATAAGTTCTTCTTCCTCCACCTTTAGCAATTGACGCATACAAAGCAGTAGAAAGAGTTGTTTTTTCATTAATATTCCAAAAGTGGTTTAACGAAATTTGTGGCTTGTGGTAATAGTTATATGAATAAGCAGTATTAAAAATTTCCCCATCTTTAATACCATAATCGGAATTAAACTTTATTCCATCTTCATGATCTCTATATTCCTGAATGGAATGTCTTAAGTTTCTTTGATTATGCCACTGTGGTGCACCGAATGCAGTAAAAGACAAACTCTGATTTTCGTTTATTCTTTTTGAAATATTTATAAAATATGACCAACCTTCAAAGTTTGTTGCTGTAACATAACCATCTCCATAAGTATGAGCTCCCGACAATGTAACTGCCCAACCATTATCCAATAATCCGGTTGACAATGTAAATGATTGCTTATTAAATCCATCGTTACCAATACCATAATAAACGTTTCCTCCAGCTTTTACATCAGTTGTTTTAGTTAAAATGTTAATGGTACCTCCAACTGAAGAAATAGCTAATTTTGAAGCACCAAGTCCTCTTTGAACCTGCATAGTCTGAGTAACATCAGCTAAACCAGCCCAGTTTGACCAATACACTTTTCCATTTTCCTGGCCATTAACCGGTACTCCATTAATTAATACTCCAATGTTATTCGAATCAAATCCACGAAGATTTATTCTACCATCACCATATCCACCGCCACCTTTAGTTGCATAAACACTAGGTGTAGATTTTAAAATCTCTGGAAATTCTTGCGTTCCAAGTTTTTCTTGAATAACTTGAGGTTTAATTGTAGAAATTGAAACAGGAGTTTCTCTATCCTTGGCAAAAGAAGCAACAACTTTTACCGCATCGATATTTATTGCATCTGATTCCAGACCAACTTTTCCTAAATCCATTTCTTCGCCTGTTACTGTTATGTCTTTGAGAACCTCGGTATAACCAACATACGAAAGAATGAGTTTTTGATCTCCAGACGGAACAGTTATTTTAAAACTTCCATCTAAAGCAGTTGCTGTACCAATGGTTGTACCATCAACAACAACAGAAGCACCAATAAGGACCTCGTCGCTTTGTGCATCAACGAGAATACCTTTTACAGTCGTTTGACTAAATGATGCAAACGAAACTAGCATCAAAGCCAAGATTAGAATTTTACTTTTAAAGATTTTCATCATAGAATTGTTTTAAGGTTTGGGTTTATATTAATTTAGTTTAAAAAATCACAAGAATACAAAACTAGCCTTTCTTGGAACATCAAATATACCGAAAATATTAAGTTATGGTTAAATTATAATTTGTAATATATTAACATTTCTTAACGTTTTCAATTTTATAAAATTCCTTTATTATTGAGGGTTTCGAAAAATGACAATTACGTAAATTCACAATTGTTAATAACTTGCAAAATAAATCTGATACTTTCATTGAAAACCTAACTTTATCTTCAGATTATTAAAAAAAGAAATATTCATTATTTATATTCGTATCCATAACCATATCCATAGTTATAATTATAACCTATTTTCTTTTGATTAATATCGTTAATAATAAGGTTAATATTTTTTATATTTTTCTTTTCTAAGTTTGAAAACAATTGCGCCATCATTTTTTTCCTTGAATAATTATGACGTATTATAAAAACACTTCTATCTACATGCCTTTCAAGCAGCAAAGCATCTGAAACTATACCAACTGGAGGTGTATCAATAATAATATAATCGAATTCTTTTTTAAGATAATCAAACATTGTTTTTGTGCGCGACGATGCAATTAATTCTGATGGATTAGGAGGTATAGGACCCGTAGCAATTAGCCATAAATTTGGAATGTCTGTTTTGAATATTATATCTTCTATTTCACAAATACCACTTAAATAGTTGCTTAATCCTTCTTTCTTATTTAACTCAAACAGTTTAGAAACAGTAGGTCTTCTTAAATCAAAACTTAATAATAATACCCTCTTTTGATATAATGCAAAACTTGAAGCCAAATTAATTGAAACAAAACTCTTACCTTCTTCCATCATAGTAGATGTAATCATTATAACGGGACTTTTAATATCTCCCAATACATATTGGAAATTAGTTCGTAATGATCTGAATGATTCTGCTATTAAAGAATTAGGAATATTATGAACAACAAATGGATTTTTATCTTTATTATGAATTATGTTTCCTAAAACAGGGCTATCAGTTATTTTTTCAACTTCCGATAAATCAATTATTTTGTCATTAAAGTAATCGTATACTAAAATAATAACAATTGGTAAACCTAAACTTAACAGTAATCCAATTATATATATTGTTTTTTTATTTGGTGATACCGGAGAATATCGAATTAGTTTTGGAAAGTCGATAATTTCATTTTCGGGGAAATTTGAAGCTTTTGCAATTTGCATTTCCGACTTTTTCTTAAGTAAAAATGTGTATAAAGCATCATGCAATTGGAATTCTCTTTCATAATTAAATAGTTTCCTTTGAGTTTCTGGAAGAGATTGAACTTCATCTGTTATTCTATCTATTCTTTCATTTATGTCATTTAAGGATATTTTGGCTCTATCAATTGAATTTAAAATATTTTCCTTTAATGTATTTTTTTGGTTTTCAATTTTTGCTTTTATACTTTCTAAATAAGGATTATCCTTTTTAGTATTAATCATTACATCAACCTTTTCTGCATAAAGCCTCGTTAGTTCAATAATTAAGCCATTAAGCAAAGCATCATTAATTTCCATTGACGAAGGAGCTATTAAATCTTGAATATCTTGGTTTTTTGTTAAATATTCTTGTATATAAGTATAATACTTTTGCCTTAATATTAATTCTGCTTTCTGATTTTGGAGGCCCTCCAGATTTTCATATACCCTTTGGGATTGAAAATCTATATTCATCACTTTCTGGGTTGATCGATACTTTTCCAGTCGCTTTTCAGCACCTTTTAATGAATCTGCAATATCATATATTTGACTATTAATAAACTCAATTGTATTTATTGCAACTAAATTATTCTTTTCAACAC
>JBHOSR010000049.1:0-17808 GCA_042584405.1 Bacteroidota bacterium | reverse complement strand
ATGAAGTAATAAAATCAAAAAGTAAAGATACATTTTCTCCAATTGCTTATGGTTTCTTAGCAATCGAATTTTCTGGAAATATCGTAGTTATTAAAACGTTACCAGCGTATTCACACACTATTGCTGATGCAATAGATAAAGCAGAAATGAACGAAGTATTAGGTACAATTGCCGGGAATGACACTGTCTTTGCTGTAGTACGCGAAAATTATACTCCAGAGAAAATTAAAAAAGCTTTTATTAAAGCATTGCCTGAGTTAAAAGAAAGATTGAAAAATGATAAATAATCAGAAAATATCACAAGTATTGAAAATGAAATTAATTTTAGAAGATGGAGCCGCTATTAGCGGCTCTTTTTTTGGCTATCCACAATCAGCTGCAGGTGAAGTGGTTTTTAATACTGCCATGACAGGCTACCCAGAAAGCCTTTCTGATCCATCGTATAAAGGTCAGATTTTGGTACTTACTTATCCTCTCATTGGGAATTATGGTGTTCCTGAAAGTGTTTTTGAAAATGATCTTCCAAAATTTTTTGAATCATCAAAGGTTCAGGTTAATGGTTTAATTATTGCAGATTATTCAAAACAATTTAATCATTGGAATGCAAATAAAAGTTTGGGAGATTGGCTTTATGAAAATAAGGTTCCAGCTATGTTTGGTGTTGATACTCGAGCAATTACCAAATTAATTCGTGAAAAAGGAGCTTTAAAAGGTAAGTTGATTTACGAAAATGAAGATATTGATTTTTACGATCCTGATAAAGATAACCTTGTTTCTCAGGTTAGTTGCAACAAAAAAATAGTTTATGGTAAGGGTAAATACAAAGTTTTGTTAGTTGATTGCGGTGTAAAAAATAATATTATAAGACACTTGCTAAAGAGAGACACCACTGTGATTAGAGTTCCCTGGAACTATAATTTCTTAGATGAAGATTACGACGGTGTTTTCCTTTCCAATGGTCCTGGAAACCCTGTTCACTGCGTTGAAACGATTGATTATATTTCCGATGCGATGAAAAGCGAGAGACCAATTTTTGGTATCTGTCTGGGAAATCAATTGATGGCTTTAGCATCTGGGGCAAAGACTTATAAACTGAAATACGGACATCGAAGTCATAATCAACCTGTGTTATTAGCTAATTCAAATAAAGCTTATATCACTTCACAAAATCATGGTTACGCAATCGATCAAAACACTTTAAACTCAGAATGGGAGCCACTCTTTGTTAATTTAAATGATGGAACAAATGAAGGAATAAGGCATAAATCATTGCCTTTTTATTCTGTTCAGTTTCATCCTGAAGCATCCAGTGGACCTACCGATACAGAGTTTTTATTCGATGATTTTATTGAATTGATAAAAAAAAATAAAAATGTTCAGGGCTAAAGCCCTAAAAAGTTCACTTTGTATAACCCCGGGCTTAAGCCCGGGGTAAGTAAAAGAAACAAACTATGGACTTTAGTCCATATAAACAAAAAAGTATATTACAATGCAAACAGAAGTAAAAAAAGTGTTGGTTTTAGGTTCTGGGGCCTTAAAAATTGGAGAGGCTGGAGAGTTCGACTATTCAGGATCACAAGCATTAAAAGCATTAAAAGAAGAAGGTGTTGAAACGGTATTGATTAATCCTAATATTGCTACAGTTCAAACTTCTGAAGGAATAGCTGATAAAATTTATTTTCATCCAGTAACTCCATATTTTGTTGAGAAAATAATTAGAAAGGAAAAGCCTGAAGGTATTTTACTATCATTCGGTGGACAAACTGCATTAAACTGTGGAACTGAGCTCTATAAATCAGGCGTTCTTGAAAAGTATAATGTAAAAGTTCTGGGAACTCCGGTTCAGGCAATTATGGATACCGAAGATCGAGAGTTATTTGCTAATAAACTTAAAGAGATAGATGTTAAAACTCCTAAAAGTATTGCGGTTAATTCTACTCAAGATGCAATAAAAGCAGCAAAAGAAATAGGTTTTCCTGTAATTGTTCGTGCAGCATATACTCTTGGAGGAATGGGAAGTGGATTTTGTTCCAATAACGAAGAACTTGATAAATTAGCTGGCAATGCTTTTTCATATACTACACAAATTTTAGTAGAAGAATCCATAAAGGGATGGAAAGAAGTAGAATATGAAGTTGTTCGCGACAAATATGACAATTGCATAACTGTTTGTAACATGGAAAATTTCGATCCACTGGGAGTGCATACAGGTGAAAGTATTGTTGTTGCTCCATCACAAACCTTAACCAATGCCGAATATCATAATTTGAGAGCCTTATCGATAAAGATTATTAGGCACATTGGAATTGTTGGCGAATGCAATGTTCAATATGCTTTGGATCCTAATTCAGAAGATTACAGAGTTATTGAAGTGAATGCACGCTTATCGCGATCAAGTGCTCTTGCTTCAAAAGCTACAGGTTATCCATTGGCATTTGTTGCTGCTAAGTTAGGTTTGGGTTATGGATTACACGAACTTAAAAATTCTATAACCAAAACTACAACAGCATGTTTCGAACCTGCATTGGATTATGTGGTGTGTAAAATTCCACGTTGGGATTTGAATAAATTCATCGGTGTTTCAAAACAGATAGGAAGCAGCATGAAGAGTGTTGGAGAAATCATGTCAATCGGGCGAACCTTCGAAGAAGCTATTCAGAAAGGATTAAGAATGATAGGTCAGGGAATGCATGGATTTGTTGCCAATAAAGAAATTACAATTGAAGATATTGATAAGGAACTTTCAGAACCAACCGATAAGCGAATTTTTGTTATAGCTAAAGCAATAAGAGAGGAATATTCAATTGAAAAAATACATGAACTAACCAAAATTGATAATTGGTTTTTATACAAGCTTAAAAATATTTATGATATCGAAGATCAAGTTTCTGACTATAGTAACTTGGATGATCTTCCCAAAGAACTATTGATTAAAGCAAAAAAATATGGATTTTCGGATTTTCAAATTGCACGATTAGTTTACAATAGTGAAGATAAAGACATAGAAGACGATTTACTGAAAGTAAGAAAATTTAGAATTAAAAATAAAATAACGCCGGTTGTTAAGCAAATTGACACATTAGCAGCTGAGTATCCGGCACAAACAAATTATCTGTATTTGACCTATAATGGATCTGAGCATGATATAGATTTTGTAAATGATAAAAAGTCAGTTGTTGTTTTAGGATCAGGTGCGTACAGAATTGGAAGTAGTGTGGAATTTGACTGGTGCAGTGTGAATGCAATTGATGCAATAAGAAAGAATAATCTTCGATCAATTATGATCAATTATAATCCTGAAACAGTAAGCACCGATTATGATGTTTGTGATCGTTTATATTTCGATGAACTAACTTTTGAAAGAGTAATGGATATTATTGATTTAGAAAATCCTAAAGGAACAATAGTATCGGTAGGTGGACAAATTCCGAATAACTTGGCAATGAGATTATCCAAAAATAATGTTTCAATTCTGGGAACATCTGCTGAAAGTATTGATAATGCAGAGGATCGTCATAAATTTTCGAGTATGTTAGATCGTTTAAAAATAGATCAACCACGCTGGAAAGAATTGTCAAGTGTTAAAGATATATTTGGTTTTGTTGATGCAGTTGGATTTCCGGTATTGATTAGACCTTCATACGTACTTTCTGGTGCTGCAATGAATGTAGTTTCTAATAAAGATGAGTTAGAGCATTTTCTTACTTTAGCGGCCAATGTCTCTAAGAAGTATCCTGTTGTGGTTTCAGAATTTATTGAAGAAGCCAAAGAAATAGAAATGGATGCAGTCGCAAATAATGGAGAAATAGTGGTTTACGCGCTATCAGAACATGTTGAATTTGCAGGAGTACATTCAGGTGATGCAACTATAGTATTTCCTGCTCAAAAATTATACATCGAAACCATTCGTCGAATTAAAAAGATAACTAGACAGATTGCAAGCGAATTGAAAATAACCGGACCTTTTAATATTCAGTTTTTGGCAAAGGATAATGACATAAAAGTTATTGAATGTAACTTGAGAGCTTCACGAAGTTTTCCTTTTGTTTCTAAAGTTTTAAAAACCAATTTTATTGAATTAGCAACCGATGCTATGTTAGGTTTACATGTTGAAAAACCTCAAAAATCAATTTTTGATTTGGATTATGTTGGAGTAAAAGCTCCACAGTTTTCGTTTTCTCGTCTCCTAAAAGCTGATCCTGTGTTAGGAGTTGAAATGGCTTCAACAGGAGAGGTTGGATGTTTAGGAGAGAACTACTATGAAGCAATTTTAAATGCAATGCTTTCAGTAGGATATAAAATACCGAAAAAGAACATTTTAATTTCATCTGGTCCTCCAAGATCAAAAGTTGAGCTTCTGGAAAGTTCTCGACTACTGCATAAAAAAGGGTATAATCTGTATGCAACTGGTGGAAGTCAAAAATTCCTTGAATTACATGGAATTCCTGCAACGATGTTGCATTGGCCTGATCAAGCAGCAAAACCAAATGTGTTGGATTTTTTACAAGCAAAACAGATCGATTTGGTAATTAATATTCCAAAGGATCTTTCTGAAAAGGAGTTGCATAATGATTACACCATTCGACGAAGTGCAATCGATTATAACATTCCATTAATAACAAATGCGCGACTAGCCAGTGCATTTATTTACGCAATTAGTAAATATGATTTGGATAAACTGGAAGTTAAAAGTTGGGATGAATATTAGTTGTTAGGTTTATATTTTAATTGATTAATAATTTTACTATTTTCATGTATTGAAAATGAAAAAAGTACAGCTATTTATGGCTGTAGGCAAGCGGATTAAAAACAGAAATTGAATATCCTAGAATTTAATATTTTAAATCAAAAAATTAACTTTGTTATTTACTCAAAAACTAAATTTATGAAAAACAGAATTCCTTTTATATTAAGTATAGCACTTGTAGTATTGTTCAGTTCTTGCGAAAACGATAATAATGAAGACCTTACAGGAATAAGTTTACCAGGCACCCTATTAATGCCTCGAAGCTTTGAAGGCGAATCTTTTGGGATTTATATTGATAACAACTATGATCGGGGAAATGGTGTAGTTGCAAGCTATAGGGGTACATGCGGATCAGGTATTACACAAAGCTTTACTTTTCCGAATGTTCCAACAGGAGGACCCTATCTTTTATATGCCTTTGTTCCTGATGAGCCTTCTACAACAATAATAACACATATCGGGTACTATGGGGCAAACGATGGAAATTACGAAAATGCTGATTCCATAACCATTGAACCTGATGGGCCTACAACATTAAATTCACATAGTATTCAATTATTCTCGGTAGGAGTAAGCGTGATTGGTAAATTGTTAACCACAACTGAGCATGAAGGAGATGTTTATACAGTTTATGTCGATGACGATACTGACAATGAGAATGGATTTGTTTCATCAGGAAGTTACACCTTTGGAAGTGGATTAGAGCACAATTTTGGAATGGGTGGACAAAGTGAGGGAGAATATTATTTCTATGCAGAAACAGAAACTCTTATTGGATTTTACGGAAGTTCTGATGGAGATCCATTAAACGCACAGAAGATTACCATAGCTTTAAACATTAATACGGCATATGAGATAAATATGTTTTCGAAAGATTGAGAGCAACTAATAGGATATCATTCTTTTATTCTGGTCGTTGTAAAATATTTATCTTTAATATTTTAGCTTTATAGTTTTATAATTAATAATTTCAATAACAAAAAATAGACAGTAATATGTCTATTTATTGTTAGCTTGCAGATAGACTTAAGAAAAAACTAAAATATTAGTAATTAAAAGATAAAAAACTATGCGAGTAGCAGATTATTTATTGAAGAATAAAGAAAAACCTGTCATTTCCTTTGAGTTTTCAAGACCAAAAAGCGAAAAGGCAGCAATTAACCTTAACAATGCTCTTATTAAACTTAAAGCCGTTGATCCTGATTATGTTTCAGTAACTTTCGGCGCAGGTGGATCAACAAGTGAAGGATCCATTCAGTTGGTCGAAAAACTTAAAAAAGAATTTAATTTTGCTGTGGTAGCATACATAGCAGGAGTTGGATTAAGTCCGACAAAGATGATAGAAATATTGGATAAATTCAAAGCACTATCTATTGAAACAATGTTTGTAATAAGGGGCGATGCACCAACATGGGACGAGAATTACAAGCCAGATGCTGATGCCTTTTCACATGCCTCAGACATGATCCCTTTCATTAAGAGAAATTACGACTTTTGTTTGGGAGCAGCAGCTTATCCCGAAGGTCATATTCAAGCTGAAAGTATTGAACGCGACATCGAGTACCTAAAGCTTAAAGTTGAAAATGGTACTGAATACATTGTTGCTCAGTACTTTTATGATAACCAATATTTTTACGATTTTCTCGATAAAGCTCGATTAGCCGGTATTACAGTTCCGATTATTCCAGGCATAATGCCAATTTATTCCGAAGCATTAATGGATAATTTGGCAAAGGTTTGTGATGTTACTATTACTAAAGAAATTCGTGATGGATTAGCGAAAATACCTACGGATGATAAAAATGCAGTAAGTGAATTTGGACTGCAAATTGCTTTGAAACAATGCAGAGAATTACTCACTAATGGTGTTCCTGGCTTACATTTTTATACAATGAATCGTGCAAATACAGTTGTATCACTGGTTGAAACATTGCGTGAAGATGGTTTACTGTAATCAATTATAGTATAAGAATCAGATGGAAAGTTTAACCTGTACCTAACAATACCTAAACTACATTAAAACGCAGTTTACATAAACCCATAGAAGACATTAGCTTGAAGCGCAATGAACAAGTTACCAGAAACTAGGTACTAGTATTGCTTTTATTCATCTTTTTCGATACTTTCATATAGCAAAAAGCTAAATGAAAAAAATAATTATGATAATATTGAAATTCTTACTAGTTCTATTAATTATAGGCGTACTATTATTTATGTTTCAAGAAAAACTGATATTCTTTCCCCAGAAGTTAGACAAGAATTATCAATTTAGTTTTGAGCAAAAATTTGAAGAAATAAATGTTAAAACAATTGATGGAATTCTTCTTAACGGACTTTTATTTAAATCGGACAGCTCAAAGGGACTTATTTTCTATTTGCATGGAAACGCAGGTTCATTAAGTTCGTGGGGAGAAGTTGCAAAAACATACACTGATCTGAATTATGACGTTTTTATATTGGACTATAGAGGTTACGGAAAAAGCGAGGGTAAAATAAATGGACAAAGACAACTTTTCCAGGATATGCAAACAGTATATAATGAATTGAAAAAAAAATACAATGAGGATTCAATTATCGTTTTAGGTTATTCTATTGGTACAGGACTTGCTGCTAAAATTGCATCTACAAACAGCCCAAAGTTACTAATTTTACAAGCACCATTTTACAATTTAACAGATATGATGCGACACGTATTTCCAATTATACCGACTTTTATTTTGAAATATAAATTTCAAACAAACGAGTTTATTAAGAACTGTAATATGCCAATTGTTATTTTTCATGGAAAACAAGATGAAGTGATTTATTATGGTTCTTCATTAAAACTAAAAGAACAATTCAACGAGAAAGTCACTTTAATAACACTAAACGGACAAGGACATAATGGAATAACGGATAATCCAAAATATATAGTAGAAATTCAAAAAATATTGAAACAATAAATGATCTACTGTATTTATATGATTTTGAGAAGGAATTTGTGGAAACTTATCTAATAATACAAAGTTAAAAGACATAGAATTAATAATAGTTAAGTATGAGTTTTGGCTTAGTCAGTTTGAGCCTAAGATTATTAATATTTAGATTGATAAGAAAATTTAATTGATTCCTAATAACAGACTAGTCAATGCATTTATATATGTTATTAGCAAATATGATTTAGATAAACTGGAAGTTAAAAGTTGGGATGAATATTAAATCACATTTTCAAAACAAATAAAGTAAATAATATTTAATTTGAAATGTTATCATAATCGACTCATTGCTAATTAATAAGCTTTTTGTTATATTTATAAATTTCTGGAAAATTTTGATATTATTCTAGTCACTTAAATGGAAAATACTATGCAAGGAACTGAAGAAATAAATGTTTTTGCTATCGTTATTAGTTTAACAGGATTAATTGCCATTTTTATTGCAATGTTCTATTTGATAGTTTGGATGAACAAGAAAAATCTAAGAGATATAGAAAAGTTTTGGTACGATTTGGGCCAAGCTCTTGGAATGCATATTGTTTTAACTAGCAGGTCTTCTGATCATAGAAAAGGGGAGTATAAAGCTGATACAAAATTTTCAGATTTCCGTATTTCTTTCAAAATTATACTACACAGAATGAATCATAATATATACGCCACGGTTCATCTTCCAAAAGAAACAGGAATTAATTTGTTTTTATGCAGGGAGCCTGAGGGAGTAGATAAATTTTTGTTACAAAGCGATACAGATAAATACAAAATTAATGACTCGGTTTTCGATGAAACTTTTCGAATAAAATCCCAAACTCCGAATTTGGTTTCTACTTTATTTACTTCTGAGGTGCGAAGAAAATTTCTGGACGAGAAGGAAATCATGAAACAATTTTACTTCAATATTAAGAACAATACAGTAGAATTACTGACCGCCTGGAATAAAGAGAAAGTAACTGTTTTGAAAAAAGGATTTGATTTAACAATTTATATGGCCTTAAAAGTTATGACTACTGAAAGATAAATGTGGCTTGTAGGAATGAACCCAAACTTTTTTTTTACTTATTTTACGAGACTAATAATAAATTGAATATTCTGCAATAGTTTAGTTAAAATACTATCTGAAAAAATTGAAGGTTAATAGTAACTATTCATAGATAAAATCGTTATACTAAGAATTTAAAAAATAAAAGATGAATACAATCCAAAAAACAACTAAAATGGACATGAAAGTTAAACTTTCGACATTATGGATCTTTGTAATGATCAACATGATTATGGCAGATATTGTAGGATTTATGAATCCTGGTGCATTGGAATCTATTATTAAAGGAGATGTGGATGTTCAAATCACTCAAGAATTACTTTTGATTTTTTCTGTGTTATTAGAAATTCCAATTTTAATGATTGTTCTTTCCAGGGTTTTAAATTACAAAGCAAATCGATGGACAAATATCATAGCAAGTGTAATAACAATTCTGTTTGTAGTATGGGGAGGCACCACTAGTCTTTCTTATATATTTTTTGCTAGTATAGAAGTAGTGACAATGTTATTAATTACCTGGTATGCTTGGAAATGGGCTAAGCCTTAGATACACTGAATAATTAAAATATAAATACTTCTTCGATGGAGCATTCAAATACCTGTGAAATATCATACGCAAGTTTAAGGGAAGGATTGTATTTTCCTTTTTCAAGAAATACTATCGTTTCGCGTCTTACTCCAACTTTTTGAGCTAATTCAAGCTGAGTTAAATTAAATCGTGCACGTAATTCCTTAATTCTATTATTCATTGATATTCCCTCTTAAACTAAAAAACAAATAAAAAGCTCCGAAAAGAATAGCCATTCCTAAAATCCCTGCCGACATAACAATATGAGCTTCAATAGCTTTTTCTTCCATAATGTACATTGCAATTAGCCATAAATAGAGTGAAACATAATAAGAATATGCAGCAGCTTTTAATTTAATCTTTTTCGATAATTCATCTTCAACGGGTAAACCTTGTTTTTGATTTCTTATTCGGCTCGCGGCAAAGTATATTCCAAAAATAAAAAGAGTAGCAATTATAATTACATGAATTATTTCAGGAAATTTAGAAGAAGCAATTGGTTCTGCAGAACCGGATTGATATATCCATATCCCAATAGTTATCGCAACCATGGTAAGGACAAATAAAGGTAAAAAGATTTTTTTCATAATACACATTGTTAATAAAATCTAACTAATAGTTATAAATACATAACACAAAGTTAGAAATAAATAACATATGTGTCAAGTTTTTCACGAAAATATTTTAGAATAATTAAGTTATAGACTTTAAGGAGTTGATTTTATTGCTTCTTTCGTATGAGAATGTTTTACTAGTTTCGTCAACATATGCATATAGTTCTAAAGCTTTATTTAAATACTTTTGACTTTCAGAAAATTGGTCGTTTCCCAAGGTTTGAAATAGATCAGCCAAAAGTTCAATATTTTCTAAGTTAAATCCTTTTGATTGCATAAATTCTTTTTCAAAATCGATTTTTTCAATATTAAGAATATATTCGAGATCCTTACCGTAGCGTTCTTTGAGTTCTTTATTGAATAATTTCTCTATAGTCCGATATTCTTTAGCTGATTTTATAGGTTTGTATTTACCAAGTAAGTATTGAATGAGAATAGTAATTTTTTCAATTTCACGAAGTATAAAATCTTTCCTTTCCATAGGGGTAATTAGTTTTAGATAATCATTAATTTAGCTAATTAACGAATATTAAAGATAATGAAAAGAAAATTATTATTTATTCTATTAATAAATACCATAATAGCATTTAATCTGCACTCACAAGAAATAAGATTGCATTATTTAGGACATTCTGCTTTTGTTATGCAATTTGACGATATAACTGTAGTAACTGATTATGGAAAACCCAACGCCTGGAAGCAGTGGGGATGGGATAGCCCAATTCACGACATTGGAAATTTGGTTCCTGATATAATGACATATTCTCATTTACACGAAGATCATTATGATTCGACAAGAATTCCTGGAGGAGTAAAGCACATTTTAAATAATGGCAAAGAATTGGATTATAAGGAATTAAAAATAACTGCAATTCCAACCTGTGAGGATAAATTTGGCGATTTCAGTAATACTAGTTATCTATTTTCGTATAAAGGATATAATATATTACATACTGGTGATATACAAACTATGATTGCCAATATTGAAAATGATATTATTGCAAAGTATTTTAAAGAAAACTATCCTAAGAAAATTGATTTATTAATTATGCCCATTGAGGGAAAGATTAAATATATACCAGAAGCCGAAAAATTCATACAGTTGCTAAAGCCTAATGTTATTATTCCCTCCCATCATTGGAGTGAAGAGTATTTAAGTGAGTTTATTTCTTACATAAGAGAGATAAATGACACAAAATATAAAGTACAAATTAGTGAGGCATCTTCATACAATATTACTTTAGATAAAACAAATGATACCATCTTAGTTATTGTTTTAGAAAGGTTTAATTATTAATATATTTAAAGAATAGTTTCTCAAATTCAAACTACATCGGATACATTAGGTTAGAGAAAGTGATAAATTGTTTCTGGTTACTAAGTAATTTAGCAAACATCTCTGGTATTGCCTTTAGAACTTAAATCCAAAATTTAGACTAGGCTCAAATGTGTATTTTGGTGTTCCTTTTTCAATAGCTGCAAAGTCTTCAGGAAAGTTGGTGTTAACAGGCCAATATTTAAGAGCATATGCAGGTTCTATAAATATGCGTTTCTTAAAGAATTCAAAGCGGTAGCCCAATATAACTTGAAGATATAGCTGAAAACCCTTTTGAATTTTTGTGTTATCAGTATCATAGAATTGCTGAAGAAAAAATGTTGGTTCGATAGTAGTATATAAGTTCTTCCAGTGGAATCGCTGATATCCCAATCCTACACCGTAAGCCTTAACCTTACCCGGGTAAAATTCGTCAGAATGGCCATATGTGCCTAAAGGCTCAGAGTATTTCCATGTGATAGCTTCTACAATAATGTTATCTTTTTTGGTAAGCCTGTATCCATAGCTCAGTTGATAAAAATCAGGAGGATCAGCGGAGAAATTACCAAGCATGAAAAGTGAGCTTCCTATGGAATGTCGATGATTGATTTTCTGTTTTTCTACTTTTGTCGATACAGAATCTGTTTTTGATAAATCCTGGCTAAATATCTGTGAAATAGATAAGATTAAAATTAATATAGATAAAGTTATTTTCATTTTGATACAATTTTAAATTTACTCTCAAAACATTTAGTATTCTGAGAAATATTACTTTGGTATTTTATTATGATTAATTACTTATTGAATGAAGATTGTTATGTAAATACTTATTGAATTATAACAGTATCACGGGTAAACGAATATGCCCCAAAATATCCAAGTGCTCCATTTGAAATATTACTATTTGGATTAGCCGGTGTTGAAGCGAATATAAACATGTCTTCTAATAAAGAATTTAATGTAGTGTAATAATCATAAACTTGCTGATCTATATTCATGAGCTCAATAACGATGGTATCACCTATAACTGCTTTTTCAGCTAACAAACCAAATGTTATATCTAAGCCATCTTGCCATTCATCATCAGTTAAGTAGATGAATTCATCTAATTCTGAATTTATATAAAGCTTTAATCTATAGTAATTCTCAATATTCTCAATATCATGAAAAAAGGTTAATACATAATAATCTTCAGGTTCTCCTTGAAATGCTGTTGCATTATCATAACTTATAAAATCAATATAAGTAGTATCTGGCATATAAGAACTTGCTTTATATTCGGTACCGTCAATATTTACATTTAAATAATATGTTCTTCCAATGACACCTTCGATTGTTGAAGTTTGATAAATACCCGGACTTGTTTCAACAAGAGTTTCTTCATTTCCTTGATCATCTGAAATATTAACAATTGCACTGCTAACTTTCGAACTTTCTGTTGGATTGAAATAATCTGTTGTTCTAGTAATTTTAATGGTGTAAGGCCCTTTTTCATTAGTAATAGTTCCTTCGATTACTATATGAGGTTCGGCTGAATCAAGGTTGATATCAATAACTTCTTCGCATGATGCAAAAAATAATATAATTGATGTAATATATAGTAGTTTTTTCATGGTCTTAAAATTTAAAATTATACGTAATTGATGGTACCCAGGTAAATAATGACATACGTACAGCTTCTGTATTATTTGGGTTTGTTTGGTTTTCTCTAAATGTAATAGAATAGGCATTTTTACGTCCATAAGCGTTGTATAAAGAGATGTTCCAACTCGCTTCTCTTCCTTTTTTCTTTTGTTTTGTATAGGTAGCTCCAATATCTAATCTATGGTAATCAGGCATTCTGTAACCATTTCTTTCTGTGTAATAGCTAACTGTATTTCCTTCAATGGTATATTTGCCACTTGGAAAGGTGACTGCATTTCCTGTATAATAAACCCAGGAAGCTGAAATGTTCCATTTTTCATTAAACTGATACATCCCTACAATTGAAATATCGTGTAATCGATCATATTTTGTTGGATACCAGCTGCCATTATTAACTTCATCGAATTTCTTCTCTGTTTTTGAATAAGTATAACTTAACCAGCCTGTAAGCTTTCCTGAATTCTTTTTCAACAGGAATTCTGCTCCATACGATCTTCCTACCCCAAAAACTAGCTGTGACTCTATGTTAGGATTAAAAAACAGATTTGCACCATTTTCAAAATCGATCTGATTTTGCATTTCTTTATAATATATTTCAACTGAAGTTTCGATTGCATTATCTTTAAAATTCCTGAAATAACCCAATGAGACTTGGTCCGAAATTCCTGAATTCACAATATTACTGCTTGGGATCCATGCATCCATTGGTGTTCCTGAAGTTGAGTTTGAAAGAAGATGAAGGTTTTGCCTGCTTCGTGAATATGCAAACTTTAATGAACTTTTTTCATTTACGCTATAGGTTGTCGCAAAGCGTGGTTCAAGCCCTCCATGTGTTTTTATAATTTCATTTGATTTATAATTTACCGTATCGGTAATATTATTATTATCATCATAAGAGTATACATCTCCTGGTCCAATAACCATAAACATGGAATATCTTAAACCATATTCAAATTTTAATTTTTCTGATAAACTTAGTTCATGTGAGATATATGCAGCAAGCTCATAAGCATAGTCTTTTTCTAGAATAAATGAATTGAAATTTTCGTTTCCTGTAATTTCGCCAGGTCTAAATGTGTGGTAAATTATATTTGTTCCAAACTTTAAGGTATTTTGAGGATTTATAAAAAATGAAAAATCTTCTTTTAGACTCATGTCATTTATACCTGAATAAATTGACAAATCACTTTCATCAATACTTAATGTTAAATCATAATCGTAATTACTTATAATTAATGAACTATTTAAAAATAACCTATCGTTAAATAGGTGATTCCATCGAATGGTTCCTGTAGCATTTCCCCAATCAAAACCAAATGTATCATCAAAACTGAAAACATCACGCCCAAAATAACCAGACATGTAAATTCTGTTATTCTCATTAATTCTATAATTTGCTTTTAAGTTAAGATCGTAGAAATAGAGCTTAGAATTGCTTGATGCTTCATCAGAAAATAAAGGAAAAAACAAATCAATATAGGTTCTTCTTCCTGACATAATGAAAGATCCCTTATCTCTAACAATTGGTCCTTCAACTGTAAGCCTGGATGAGATCAATCCTAAACCCCCTGAAACATTGTATTCTTTCATGTTTCCTTCATTCATTTTAATATCTAAAACAGATGAAAGCCTTCCTCCATATTCGGCAGGTCCACCTCCTTTAATCATCTTAACATCTTTAATAGCATCTGAATTAAATACTGAGAAAAAACCCAATAAATGTGAAGCATTATATACAATAGCCTCGTCAAGTATAACCAGGTTTTGGTCGATACCTCCTCCTCGAACATTAAAACCGCTATTACCTTCTCCTGCTGATTTTACACCGGGCATAAGCTGTATGGTTTTCATTAAATCTTGCTCGCCAAAAAGAACGGGAACAGCAGATATTTCTTTTGGAGAAATCTTAAAAGCCCCAATTTCTGTTGATGTTAAATTTTGATCTTTTTTCCTGGCTGTTACAACGACCTCTTCTAATTGTTGAGAGTTCTCACTAAGTTCGATGTTCTTAGTTTGGCTTTTATTCAGGTTTATTAGCAATTCAGTCGAATTAAATCCAATATAGCTATATTGAAACGTGTAATTCCCTTCAGGAACGGTAACGGAGTAAAAACCATATACATTTGTAACAGCACCTTTCTGAATTTCTTTAAGATAAATTGTTGCCCCTATGAGTTCTTCTCCGCTGGCAGCATCTTTAATATATCCACTAATCGTGTAATTATTTTTCGATAATCCACTTGTTTGAGAAGAACTTTTTTTTGTGGGAAATAAAATAACTTTAGTTCCAGTTACTTTATACTCGATCGATTTTCCTTCTAGAAGTTCATCAAGAAATTCTGTAAGCAGTATTTTTTTCTTCTTAAAATTTACATTAAAATTAAGAGGAACTTTACTCGAATAGGCAAATACTATATTTTCCTTTTCGCTTATTTTATTCAAGAGTTCTTTTGCAGATCCTGAATATTCTGGAATATTTATTTGCGGTTGAGAATTCTCAGATTGAGAGAAACTCAATTTAAATAAAAGGATAAAACAAATAATGAAAACTGTTCGATTAATTGTTTTGTGTAAAAAAGATTGTGTCATTAAGGATTTCATGTTTAGTGTTCAACAAAAGATTTAATTCTTCCAGAACAGCTTCCAAAGGTTGATTATCGAATGTTGTAGTAAGAGTGGGCATTTCGTTTTTATTATCTTCAAAAATCATTACGCGCGAATATTGTTTTTGAATCAAATGAATTGCTTCCTGTATTGGTGTTTCATTGAAATATAGAATGCCTGTTTTCCACGCCATGAAATTTGGGTCATTAATAATTTCTTTTTTAACACCTGACAGGTTGGGACTATAAATCCCCTGCTCACCGGCTTCGAGTTTTACTACGTTTTTCTTTTTTCGAGATGAAAACTCTACAACTCCAGTTACAACTGATACTCTTACTTGTTCCGATTGATCTGAATAAACATTAAAACTAGTCCCTAAAACCTGTGTTGTGGTTTTATATGTTGTAATTCTAAATGGGATATTTTCATTCCTTTTAACCTCGAAAAATGCCTCACCTTTAAGTGAAATATTTCGGTTTTTCTCTCCAAAATGTTTTGAGAATGAAATTTCTGAATTCCCATTTAAATAAACCAACGAACCATCTGCCAATTGATAGGGCTCATTCGGATTCAGATCCTTACCAGAAATAAGCTGTTCAGGATTGAAAACGATGTTTTTTAAAAGAAAAGATACTCCCAAAAGAATAATTAGCATTGCTGCTATGCGAATCAGGTTATTATTTCTAAAGTTAAATGCACGAATTTTAGAATCAGGTAATTCAATATATTCTGGCACTTTGTTTCCCGATTTAACTTTTTGAACAACTGATTCCCAATTCTTCTGAAGAGACTGATTATCGATATTGATCAGTTGATTTGTCTTTTTTAGCTCTTCGAAAATTTCTGCATTTTCAGCAGATGTTTCCAACCAACTATTAAAAAGACTCATCTCTTGTTCATCGGCTCTATTCTCAATTAACTTGAGAAGTAAGCTTTCATCGATATGTTTCTGTTCTTTTTTCATCGCTTTCTGATCGTAAAACACCAATCTTTTAATTTACCCTACAGTTTTATTAAATTATTTTTCAAATAAAAATTTCATAACACAAATACTAACCAGAATTAAGTCTTTTAATTCTATACGCAAAAATTGTAATGCTTTTGATATATACTTTTCCACTGTTTTTTGAGAAATATTCATGTCCTCGGCTATCTCGTGATATTTCAGTTTATTGTATTTACTAAGTACAAAAGCTTCTCTCCAGTTGTCCGGTAGTTTATTTACTGCCTGATGGATTCTTATTTTAGTTTCTTCTTCTGAAATAGTCTCTTCGTGAGATTTCTCCATTGATATATTTAGAACTTCAGAATCTTCAATGAATTTCTGTCTTACTTTAAGATGTTTTAGAAAATTCAAACTGGAATTTTGAACTGCTCTAAAAAGATATCCTTTCAAATCTTTTATCTCTTTTAGTTCATCGAAGTTTTGCCAAACTTTCACAAAAACATCTTGCACAATTTCTTCGGCCTGACCATAATCATTTACATACCGATAAGCGGAAAGTGCTAACTGATGAAAGAGCTCATCAAACAACTGTTTTATGGTTTGTTCAGATACCGAAAGGATCAACATAGATGTATAAATATTACACTAATTTACAACATCCATAGCAGTTTTCTAAAATATACAATTAAAAAAGTGTTATAATTATTTAATTGCTAAAAGGTTTAATTAAGAATATAATACATAAGTTTAACAGGTTAAAGCTAGATGTATATTTTTTTAGCGTATATTAAGTTCTTGAAGAAAGATAAAGGTTCTCGAAAGTAATTTGCCAGGTTCCCATTTTTTCACGAATAATTTTAGATAGATGAAATTAAATCAAGATTTAATCTTAAGAAAGTTAAAATTAATAATCATGCAAGCTCAAATAAACTATTTTATTCTATTAATCTATGTTCTGTTCCTATTATTTTAAATGGAGCTTTACAAATTTCTTGGTACTGCAATGCGAGTTCGTGCATGTCTTCATCTTCAATTTCATAATACCAAATTACTGTTACTTCAGAATTATTAAGATCTACTATTTTATTTATATTTCTAATAAAATCAATAAACATCTTTGATGAAGAAGTATTTACTACAACCATTCTGAAATCAAATTCAGTTTTTTTATTTGGAGCATATACATAATTATCTAACCATTTTATGATAGGTTGATAAAATTCAAAGGGATTTTCAGGTAAGGAATATCCATGTATTTGCATCAAACCCGTATTTGCATTGAAGTTTATTAATGGAGTTTTATCGGCTGCATTTTCAATTCGCTCTTTACACATATTACAAACACCTTTAACCTCAAAT
>JBHOSR010000048.1:0-17817 GCA_042584405.1 Bacteroidota bacterium | reverse complement strand
AATTTAATAAAAAAGCAACAGAAAAACTCAGTTGCTTTTTGTAGCGAGAGCGAGACTTGAACTCGCGACCTCATGATTATGAATCATGCGCTCTAACCACCTGAGCTACCTCGCCAAATCAATATACAATATTGGGGTGCAAATATAATATTTTATTTTATCTTTTATAATCTGAATATGCAATTTCTAAAAAAAAAATTATATATTGCAATAAGGGAAAAATTACTAATAAGTATACCTATGAAAAATAAGTTTGAGCTAGAATACTCTATAAATTCATCAACAAAAATTTTATATGCGAGGTTAAGTACACCAGGAGGTTTAGCGGAGTGGTTTGCTGATGATATTAATATACAAGGCAATGTGTATTCATTCATTTGGGACGGAACTGAACAAAACGCAGAATTGATTACTAAAAAAGACAACTGCATGGTACGGTTTAAATGGATTGATAGTGAAGACGACTCTTATTTCGAATTTAAGATACGCCAGGACGAATTAACAGGTGAGGTTGCATTGGTAATTACTGATTTTGCCGAAGATGATGAAAAAGATGATTCAATTGATCTTTGGAATACACAAATAGCTGAATTAAAACATGCACTTGGTCTTTAATTTTTAATAAAGCATAAGTACTTACAATAAAATAAATTATTTTTGTAATCGTTTTGATAAAAAATACTAGCGTGAAGCGATTACATAAATTCATTCTAAAATCATTTTTCAGTCCCCTTGTTGCAACATTTTTTGTTTCTCTGTTTATTCTATTAATGCAATTCTTATGGAAATACATTGACGATTTAGCTGGGAAAGGATTGGAATGGACCATTATTGCTGAATTAATTTTATATGCTTCAGCGCGACTAGTGCCAATGGCTTTGCCGCTGGCAATTCTTCTTTCTTCAATAATGACATTTGGTAATTTGGGTGAGAATTTTGAGCTTACTGCGGTTAAATCAGCAGGTGTTTCATTACAGAGATTTATGTCTCCTCTCATAATATTAACAATTGTTATTTGTATTGGTGCTTTTTACTATTCAGATTACGTAATACCTTATACGAATCTAAAAACGGGAGCTTTAATATACGATGTTAAGAACCAACGGCCCGAATTGCAGATTAAAGAAGGTATGTTTTATAACGGAATTGACGGTTATAGCATAAAAATTGCTAAAAAAGATTATAAAACGAATCTTTTACAAAACATTATGGTTTATGACCATAGTGAAAATAAAAATAATGTAAAAGTTACTATTGCCGATTCAGGTTATATGCGAATGACAGCTGATGAACGAAACCTAATTCTTACATTATATAATGGTTTTACATTTGAGGAACTTGAAGAATCAAAGAAAAAAAGACCAAAAGAAAAAGCTTATCCTCATCAGAGACAAAATTTTGAAAAACAGGTAGTTATATTTGAACTAACTGATCTAGATTTCGACCGTACTGATGAAGACCTTTTTAAAAATAATTACCAGATGTTTAACCTTAAACAGCTTGAATATGCTGAGGACTCATTGACAAAGTCACACATTAAAGAGACAAGGAAATTTGCACTTAGACACAAAACAAGCAGTTACTTTAAAAAGGAAGAAGATTTAAAAAATGATATTCTTAAATACAACAAAACTATATCACTTGAATTAGATAAAAACATTAAAGAAAAAAATAGAAAGAAAAGAAAAAACAATAAGACCCAAAATAACAACAAAGCCAAAAACAACAACAAGGCCAAAAGTAACAATAAAGCTAAAAATACTAAAGTAGATGAAGTAAATAAAGTCACTAAAGTTGCTAAGCCCCAAAATAAAATTAATCCAAAGAATCAGACTAAAGACACTATAGTAATAAAAGATACTAGTAAAATAATAAAATCTTTTAACGTAGACTCTGTTTTCAGAGCACAAAATTCTAGAAATAAAAATAAAGCTATTGATTATGCATTAAACTTTGCCAGATCTGCCCAAAATAATATTTCCAACTCTCAAAAAACCTTTAATCATAAAGAAGAGCGTATTCGCAGACATCAAATTGAATGGCATAGAAAATTTTCTCTTTCTTTCGCTTGTTTTGTTTTCTTTTTTATCGGTGCTCCATTTGGTGCAATAGTGCGTAAAGGTGGTTTTGGGACTCCAGTCGTAATTTCTGTTTTATTTTTCATACTTTATTATATTATTTCTATTTCCGGTGAAAAATTTGCTCGAGAAGGAATTATGCCAGCATATATAGGAATGTGGTTATCTTCTTTTATTTTAATGCCTTTAGGAATATTCTTAACCTATAAAGCTACAACAGATTCTGTTATACTGAATGCTGATACATATTTGCTATTCTTTAGAAAGCTATTCAAAAGATTTTCAAAGAAATCTAGTTAAATGAATATACTCCAAATTGCAAATAAGGCAATATATCCTCCAGATGGAGGCTCCCTGGCGATTTTAAGTTTAGCAAAAGGTTATATTAGTAATGGACATCGAGTTCATATCCTAAATATGATTACTCAAAAGCATTATAATAATGAGCAAATAATTGAAGATAAATACAAGGATTCTCTTAACATCGTAGGAGTAAAAATTAATACAAGAATTTCCATATTTAAACTCATTTTTAATCTATTATTTTCGAACAAACCCTATATTGCCCAACGATTTATATCAAAAAAATTCAAATCTAAACTTGTTGATTTATTAGCTAATTATGAATTTGATTTTATCCAGATTGAAGGATTATATGTCCTGGCCTATGTTCGTACTATTAAAAACATCTTCAACGGAAAAATAATATACAGACCTCATAATATTGAGCATCTGATTTGGAAAAGAAATTACGAAGAATCAAAATCAATTATTAAAAAGGTCTACATAAAGAATATGCATAAACGAATTAAGAAATATGAACAGAACCTGCTAAATAATTATGATTTCGTGATTCCTATTTCCCAGATTGATGCTAACATTTACAAAGAATTAGGAAATATTAAACCAATTAAAGTTATTCCATTTGGTATTGATGTAAAAAGGCTGGAAGAAGAACTTATTGTAGAAAAGCCCACCTCAGTTCAAAGCATTAATTACCTTGGAGCACTCGACTGGATACCAAATCAGAAAGGATTATTATGGTTTATCAATAATTGTTTTCCTATAGTTTTACAATCCTATCCTAATTTAACCTTAAATGTAGCAGGAAGAAATACCCCGCACTGGTTTAAAAATAAATTGGATAAACCGAATGTTAAATTCTACGGAGAAGTTGAAAATGCTTATGAATTTATTCAAAAACATGGACCTGTTATTGTCCCTCTGTTTTCAGGAAGTGGTATGAGAGTTAAAATTATAGAAAGCATGGCTTTAAAAAAAGCAATTGTTGCAACAAGCATAGCTGCGGAAGGAATTAATATTGAACATTATAAAAATATTATTATAGCTAATACCGAATTAGAATTTGCTAACGCAATTATTTCTTTATTAAATAACATAGATTTACAAAACGAAATTGGAGAAAATGCTTTTAAATTTGTAAAAACCTATTATGATTTTGAGAACATAGCATCTGAAACCTTAAATTTTATAACATAATCTCGTGTATATTATATTCTGGATTTTTTTATTAATTATTGTATACTCATATATCGGTTATCCGCTCTTGATATATATTTTAGGATTAGTAATTAAAATTTTCAAAACTAAAACTAAAATTGATACTACAGATTTTTATGAACCAGAGGTTACACTTTTTGTTGCTGCATATAACGAAATTGACTTCATTGAGATAAAAGTTAATAATTCATTCTCTTTGGATTATCCACAAGAAAAAATAAAGCATGTATGGGTTACCGATGGTTCTGATGATGGAACACCAGGAACTTTAAACAATTACAACAATATTAAGGTATTTCATGATCCAGAACGTAATGGGAAAATTGGTGCAATAAATAGAGGGATGAATTTCATAGAAACACCTATAGTCATTTTTTCTGATGCAAATTCTGTATTGAACAAAGAAGCTGTCAGGTTAATCATAAATGAATTTAAAAACCCAGCAGTTGGCTGTGTTGCTGGTGAAAAAAGAATTACAACAAAAAACAAAGATAACGCTGTAAATGCTGGTGAAGGAATTTATTGGAAATATGAGTCTTTTATAAAAAAATGTGAATCTCAATTAAGCTCTGCTTTAGGTGCAGTTGGAGAACTTTTTGCAATTCGAACAGAATTATTTAATGAAATTGAAAATGATACTATTCTAGATGATTTCGTAATATCATTACGAATAGCTCAAAAGGGATATAAAATTAAATATGTTCCAAATGCATTTGCTTACGAAAGTGCATCAGTAAACATTCATGAGGAATTAAAGCGAAAAACCAGAATTGCATACGGAGGTTTTCAGGCATTAAGTAGATTAAAAGGTCTTTTAAATCCATTTAAAAATCCTTTGTTAATGTTTCAATATCTATCTCATAAAATTTTTAGATGGTTGTTTGTTCCTATTTCAATCTTTTTACTGTTTTTTATAAATTTATATTTAGCAATAGATGAAAATTGGAGTGGATTGTATACCGTAATTTATTTTTTGCAGGTTATATTCTATCTTTTTGTAATGCTAGGAGCATTATTACAATCACATAAAACAAATTTGAAATTCTTTTTTGCGCCTTATTATCTATTTATGATGAATCTTGCCGAACTTATTGGATTAGTGCGATTCATTCGAAAAAAGCAGTCCGTTAACTGGGAACGATCAAAAAGAAATTAAACTAATTCAATTTGTACTGTCATTATTAGGACAATTTAATCACTTATTTTACTTTTGCAAAACAAGTTCCCCCTTAAACATTGTATAATGCCTAAGAATCAAGATAACAAAAAAAGCAAGCTAAATACCATTCAGGAAGCAATTGAAGATATTAAAGCAGGAAAGGTAATTATTGTAGTTGATGACGAAGATCGAGAGAATGAAGGCGATTTTGTTGTCGCTGCTGAAACGATTACTCCTGAAATTGTAAATTTTATGGCAACTCATGGTAGAGGATTAATTTGTGCTCCGCTACCAGAAGAAAGATGCGAGGAACTCGATCTTGAACTTATGGTTGGGAATAATACAGCACTGCATGCTACACCTTTTACTGTATCAGTTGATTTAAACGGACATGGATGCACAACGGGAATTTCTGCTTCGGATCGTGCAAAAACAATTAAAGCGTTGGTTGATGAAAATATTAAACCTGAAGATCTTGGTCGACCAGGTCATATTTTCCCACTAAAAGCTAAACAAAGAGGTGTAATTCGTAGAGCAGGGCATACCGAAGCTGTTGTTGATCTTACAAGACTTGCAGGTTTGAAACCAGGAGGTGCATTGGTTGAAATAATGAATGAAGATGGAACAATGGCACGAATGCCACAATTACTTGAAATTGCAAGTAAATTCGATCTTAAAATTATTTCAATAGAAGATTTAATAAAATTTAGATTAAAAGAAGATAGCATAGTTGAAAAGGGAGTAAGAGTTAAGCTTCCAACTGAATTTGGCGAATTTGATTTGATTCCTTTTAAGCAAAAATCTAATGGACTAGAACATGTTGCTTTAATTAAAGGCCACTGGAGTAAGAATGAACCGGTTTGTGTAAGAGTTCACTCATCTTGTGTTACTGGAGATATTTTTGGATCAAAACGATGTGATTGTGGACAACAATTACACGAAGCCATGAGAATAATTGATAAAGCTGGAAAAGGTGTTGTTCTGTATATGAATCAAGAAGGAAGAGGTATCGGTTTATTTAATAAGATTAAAGCTTATAAACTGCAGGAAGAAGGTATGGATACTGTAGAAGCTAATATCGAACTAGGATTTGAAGATGATGAAAGAGATTATGGCGTTGGAGCAAGTATTTTAAGGGAACTAGGTTTAGGAAAAATAAGATTATTAACGAATAATCCGATAAAAAGAAAAGGCCTTGAAGCTTATGGATTACATGTGATTGAAAACGTGCCGCTTGAGATACAACCAAACGTACATAATAAGTTTTACCTAGAAACCAAACAGAAAAAAATGGGTCATTCACTTGAGCTAGTGAATCTAAAACCACAATCAAAAAAAAATAAATAACTACAGAAACCCTTAACAATTTAAATGCTATTAATTTAAATATGGATAAAAGCAGCTTTAGAATTGTGTATATGGGAACACCCGACTTTGCAGTTGAGCCACTAAAAAACTTGATTGAAAATAAGTATAATATTGTTGGAGTAGTTACTAATCCAGATAAACCTGCTGGTCGAGGACAAAAACTTCAAGAATCGGCTGTTAAGAAGTATGCGTTAAGTCAAAATCTAAATATTCTTCAACCTGAGAAATTTCGTGACCAAACATTTTTAAATGAATTAAAAGAGCTAAAGGCTGATTTGCAAATAGTAGTAGCGTTTAAAATGCTACCAGAAATAGTATGGGCTATGCCTCCTAAGGGCACTTTTAACTTACATGCATCATTATTACCTCATTACCGAGGTGCTGCACCCATAAATTGGGCGATCATTAATGGAGATAATAAAACAGGGATTTCAACTTTTTTCCTTGAAAAGGATATAGATACAGGTAATATTATTTTTCAAAAAGAAGTTCCAATTGATGAAAACGATAATGCGGGTAATATTCATGACAAATTAATGTTTAAAGGAGCTGATCTAGTATTAAAAACTGTTGATGCTATTATTAATGATGAATATACTCTATTAAAACAAGAAGATCTTGTTGAACCTGGGACTAATGTTAAACATGCACCAAAAATATTCAAAGAAGATTGCAAAATAGATTGGGAAAAAGATATAACAGAAATTCACAACCTTATTCGTGGTTTAAGTCCATATCCTGCATCATGGACCGAGTTGACAAATACTAAAAATGAATGTATTCAGCTAAAGATATTTAAATCTGAAAAGGAAATTTGTAATCACAGTCATTCCATTGGAGAAATTATTTCCGATCAGAAAACTTATTTAAAGGTGGCTGTAAAAGGTGGATTTATTCATATCAATGAATTACAGTTGTCCGGAAAAAAAAGATTAAATATTAAGGATTTCCTTAGAGGTTTTCAGGAATTAAATAATTGTCATTTTTCAACAAAAGTTTGAATTCTCTGTTTTCAAAAGATATCAGTTAACCAAACATTTATGGCCAGCAACTGTGGATCTGATCAAAAATCAACACTAAAGGCAAAAATTGATGTACAAAATAAGTTATTTATCAAAATCTTCAATAACTGGAGTTTCTTCTATAACATCTGAATGTTCTTTAATGTCTCGTAACCAAAGTTTTTGTCCAACGGTTAGTTCTGTACTATCATCCATTAAGTTCTTTTCATAAAGCTTTTTAATTTTAATTCCATACATCTGTGAAATTAAATACATTGTTTCACCTTCTTTTACTTCATGAAAATCGAATCCATGTGCAGCTTTAGTTCTTTTAGGTTGAATATATATGATCTGGCCTTCTTCTAAGTCTGTATCTCCTTCAATCTCATTATATTTATATAATTCCCATGGAAGCATCTCCAATTCTTCAGTAATACTTTTAAATGTATCTCCCTTTTTAGCAATAATATAATCAATTCTATTCTTAGTATATACTCTATGTTTTTCGGTATAAATTTTAAAGTTGTCAACATCTCCTAGAACAACCTGCTGCGAATCCAAAGCATAATCATTCGAAACAGAATTTGACAAACTACCACCCTGATCAAAAACATATAATTGACTATCCTCAATTATTTTTATTAATAATGTTGCATAAGATCTGCTTGTGGCATACCCTGCTTTTTGCAAACCTTTGGCCCAAGACTTATAATCCGTTGGATTAAAATCAAATAAAAATGAATATCGTGTTCCTTTTACTATGAAATTTGAATGATCAATATAGGATTCATAAACGGAACGATACTTTCTAAAACACTCATTTCTTTTATCATCATCGTGATATACCTTACCTCCACTCCATCCACTGTGGCATTTAATACCGAAATGATTATTTGCTTTTTGAGCTAATGTGCTATTCCCATTATCAGATTCCAGCATTCCTTGAGCTAAAGTTATACTTGCAGGAATTCCACTTCTTTTCATTTCTTTAATTGCAAGATCTTTATAATTATTAATATAATCCTTTCGATCCATTGAAATATATTTTTTATCTGATTTTGGAGCAGAATCTGGTATTCTTTGAACCTTACATGAAACTATAAATAGCGGTATTATTAGGAATAATAGCTTTTTTGTCATTTTTTTTGTTATTTTGAACAAATGTAAATAAAATATTTATTTTAATATTTGGATATTTTACTAAGAAATTAATTCTTATGAACAAACGCGAAATTAGATCTATTTTAACAGATTACAATTCTCTTGCCGAACTTGATAAACTATATCAAGAATTAATTCAAAAAGCGAAAGAAGCCGCAGAAAAGGCTTATGCACCTTATTCTAAATTTAAAGTAGGAGCAGCAGTGTTACTTGAAAACGATGAGATTATTCAAGGTAATAATCAGGAAAATGCAGCTTATCCGTCGGGATTGTGTGCAGAAAGAGTTGCTATATTTTATGCTAATTCGAAACATCCAGATATTCCTATAAAAGCTATTGCTGTAACTGCAATTACAGAAGAAGGATTTGTTAAAGATCCAATACCTCCTTGTGGATCTTGCTTGCAAGTGATGTTAGAAAGTGAAAAAAGATCTAATAGTTCAATTGAGGTTATTCTTTATGGTACAGATAAAATTACTATTGCAGATAGCATTAAACAGTTTTTACCTATATATTTTAATAAGGATATGTTGAAGTAGTAATTTAATATTTTGAAAGTCTCTTAAGGAATTCGGCATTTGGAATAATTCCATCTTTATCTTCAGAAAATTCAGGTTTTAACCTGTTAACATAATACATTTCAAGCTCAACATTATTTTTAACTTCAATTTTACCTCTAAAAGTACAATCAAAAAATTCTTTGATATATTCATAAGTATCTCCTGATACATTTACTTTACCAACCTCCCCTGCTTGTTCCATTCTGCTAGCTTTGTTTACAGCATCTCCCCATATATCATAAGCAAATTTCTTTTTCCCAATTACTCCAGCAATAACTTCTCCGGTATGTATACCTAATCGTAATTCCCAAGCTTTTTCACCAGTCTTTTTCTTTTCTTCGGCATATTCCTTCATAAACTTTTGAATTTCTAAACCTGCAAGAGTCACATTAATTGGATTACTTTTATTTCTTAAGGGTAAACCACCTGCACACATATATGCATCTCCAATTGTCTTAATCTTTTCGATGTAATGACCCTCAATCAATTCATCAAATTTCTGAATATAAACGTTAAGTTCCTCAACCAACTCCTGACTTTCCATCACACCTGTTAATTTTGAAAAATCTTTGAAATCAGTAAAAAGGATTGATACTAATTTATATTGTTTTGATTTTGCAAATCCTTTTTTCTTGAGTTGTTCTGCTGTCTCAAACGGAAGAATATTTAATAAAAGTTCGTCAGATTTTTTCTTTTGGTCTTCAATAAACTTCTTTTGCTTTTCAATTTCTTCGTGTTGTTTTTCTAACAGTAAGTTTGAACTTTCTAAATGTTCTGTTAGTGTTACTAAACTTTCATTCTTAGCTTCAAGGCGTTCCTCAGCTTCTTTAAGAGCTGTAACATTAGATTCTATCGCAATATATTTAATTATTATATCAAGCTCGTTGTATACAGGTGTTAGCGTAGTCTGTATCCAAATAGTATTCCCTTCCCTTGTTTCCCATTTTTTCTCGTACACATAACTTTCAGCACCATCTTTACAACTATTAATTGCTTCAGCTAATTTGGGATTCTTATCAGGATTAAATATTGAAGTTTCAAATTTGTCTCTATATTCTTCAATAGAATATCCGTACATACGCTCAAAACCTTCATTTACCCATTCAATTCTATTATCACTGCTTATAATAGCCACACCAGTTGCTGTTTTTTTTGCCACAATAGAAAGTTCGCGAAGTAGTTCATGCTCAATGTAAATTTCGTGTTGGAATTCTCTGCGGCTTTCAGCTGCTTCTATTCGCATCAATAGTTCATCTTTAGTATAAGGTGTTCGAATAAAATCAACGATTCCATACTCAAAAACTCTATCAAAATTTGTTCTAGGAGTATAATCAGTAATTAATAATACAGGGATACTGTGAGTAAACTTGTCTTGTTTTAAAGACATAATACTTTCAATACCATTTCTGGCTAACGCTTCAATAGTGATTAAAATAATATTAGGTTGTTTTTTAAGAGATGTTTCATAAATCTCACTGCGTCCAGTTTGAATTATTTCAATTCTATCTAAATCATCATTTAGTATCTCTTGCAGATGAGCAATTGAGTCACCACTATCGTCTGCAATTAATATCTTATAAGCCATAGAATTTGAAATGGTATTTTAATCAAATAGTTTATCAGTTAAAAATAAAACTTTTAAATCAAATAAATGTCCATTTAAGTTATTTTTTAACTGTACCTTATAGTCCATTCATATGTGGTTTTAGTCATTTCGTCAAAACGCAATCAATTAAAATAACTCAAAAAGTAAAATAACGTAAGCATTTCTGGAATTATTTGTTTACAATCGTTATTTTTATTATTACAAAATCGGAACTTATATATGAATTTAAAGGTACTTTTAATTGCAATAACTGAAACAGATATTGAGAAATTCAGTTCCGTTTTAAGTTCCGAATTCCAAAATATAACTTTTTTTTCCGCGAATGAGTCAAACGATATCTTAAGCGAGGTTGAATCAACTACTCCTGATATTATCATTTTTGATATTGATTATCCAAAAAACCAGATAGATCAAAACTTAGACGAATTAGCTAAGATTTTAAAGTCCAAACAATTGCCAGTTATAGTTTTGTCAACTATCAAAGACTATAAAAAAATATTTAAAGCAGGTCCCGTTTATTTTATACAAAAACCTTTTACAGATATTTCCTTTATTTCCAATTTTAGATCAGCTGTTAACATAATATATATACTTGAATCAGTTAAGCTAAAAGAACAAGAAATTGAGGAGAAGAATCAAAAGATTAAATCACAAATTGAAAATGAACTTATTCAAAGCGAGTTATTGTATCGCAAGAATAAGGAGATAATGGCTGATTTTCGCTATGCTAGTAGAATTCAACAGGCAATACTACCTACCATTGAATTAATAAGTGAAATTACTCACGAATATTTTATTTTGCATCAACCCAAAAGTCATGTTAGTGGTGATTTTTATTGGATTTCGAATCAAGAAGACAAAAAAATAATTGCTGTGGGTGATTGCACTGGCCATGGTTTATCAGGAGCATTAATGCATATGTTAGGTTCAGTTTATTTAAATGAAATTGTTTCAAAGGGAAATTTTGAAACGGCAAGTGATATTTTAGAACAACTTCGTGCTGATATAATGAAATCGTTAAATCAAACGGGAGAAAGTGGCGAAGCTCAAGATGGTTTAGATATTGCTGTATGTATAATACATAATAATAGTAGCAAAAAGCTTCAATTTGCAGGAGCTAACAACCCAATTTATATTATCAATAATAAAAATATAACTGAGATCAAGGGTGATAGGATGCCAGTTGGTATTCATATAAATTTCGACAAACCATTTACAAATCATACGGTTAACTTGCAAGGTAATGATCAGATATATTTATTTTCTGATGGTTATGCTGACCAATTTGGAGGACCTAAAGGTAAAAAATTCCGTTATAAACAGTTTAAAGAATTGTTGGTTAATATAAGTCATGAGCCAATGAATATTCAAAAAGAGATCCTTAATAATACACACGATAAGTGGAGAGGATCGGCAGAGCAAATTGATGATATACTTGTTTTTGGAATAAAAATAAAATAACTTTAACCTTTGTAAATTTTTGGATGTGAAAAATATATATAAAAAAATAATTCTACTTATTTTAACAAGCATATTTTTTATTCCTTCAGCTTATGTTCAAGATATTCCCTCTGATATTAAGAATGAACTTTCCGGGTACGAATCAAAAATAGAACAATATAAAAATGAGAACAATACACAGCTTGAGTTAGAATATTTAAATAAAGCTGCGTTTTTATGTTGGAACAACCAATTGAACAATAAGGCTATTACTTATTTTAAAAGAGTTCTTGAGTTAAATGAGCAGTCTGGCAATCGCAATGGAATATTATTAAGTGCTAACTATGTTGGGATGATATACGATGAAATTGAGGATTATAATTCTGCTAACTTATATTTTAAAAAGGTTCTTGAGATTAGTAAAAACACAAATGATAAAAAAAATATTACCTCTTCATTACTTAATATTTCTCAAACTTATCAGCAACTTAACAATTTTGATGAGTCAAATACATGGGCTCTTGAAGGTGTTGAGCTAGCTAAAGAATTAAATAATCTGAAACTATTACGAACTTTTTATGGAATTTTAGCTAATAACTACCAAAGTTTAGGAAATTCTGAAAAAAGTATTAAGTATTTTGATCTTTTTGCTTCTATTGATAAATACTTAAAAAAGGAAGAGATTAAAACTATAAAACAACAATCTGAAACAGATGTACAAAAAGCCCAACAGGAAAAACAACTAACACAAGAAGAACTTGATAAGCAATCTGACAAACTAAAAGAAACAGAAAGTTCTCTAGCAAAGGTTGAAGAAGTTACAAAAGAACAGCAAATGCAGCTTGATCTTCAAGAATCAAAAATTCGTGAACAGGCTGCTCAGCTAAAATTTGAAAGATTATTAAGACAAATTCTAATCTGGGGGTTTATAGCAGTTCTAATATTTTTTATTGTATTAATTACTCTATATAGAAAAATTAAAAAACAAAAAAATCAAATCGAAGAACAAAGAGATGTTTTAGACCTTCAGAATCAAAAAATTAATTCAAGTATACAGTATGCACAAAATATACAAAGAGCTATTCTCCCAATTAAAAATCAAATCGAGAATTTTTTCGAAAGTTTTATAATTTACCGACCTAAAGATATTGTTTCAGGAGATTTTTACTGGTTTACAAAAATAAAAGACACTGCATTTCTAGCAGCAGTTGATTGTACCGGGCATGGAGTTCCAGGTGCATTTATGTCAATGATCGGAAATAGCTTATTGAATGAAATTGTTTTAGAAAAACAAGTTACTGAACCAGCAAAAATATTATCTTTATTGGACGAAAAAATTATTGATTCGCTCAGACAAGATGAAACAGAAAATAATGATGGAATGGACGTATGTTTTATTTCGTTTGACTTTAAATCGAATAAAATAACATTTTCAGGAGCAAAAAGGCCATTATTTATATTTAGAAACAAGACGTCTGAATTTGATGAAATAAAAGGTGACAGAATATCAATTGGTGGTGCAAATAAGAAAAATGAAACTGAAAAATTTAACAATCATATTATTGATATTGAAAAAGGAGATATTTTGTTTTTATCTTCGGATGGTTTAACTGATCAAAATAACGCAGAACGAAAACGATTTGGAAGTAACAGGCTTAGAGAAATTATTCTAAATAATATCTCAGAGTCAATGGAAAAACAAAAGGAAATTATAGAGAAAGAATTAAACGATTTTCAGCAAGATGAAGAACAACGCGATGACATTACTTTAATTGGTATAAAAATTAATTAATCTAATGATAGATACAAATACAGTTTCAGTTATGACAGACAAAACTATATTATCTTATAAAGGACCTTTTTACATTGAGCTAATTTCTGTATTTGGTACAAACATTCGTAACTTTAAAGATAATTATGGTAATGCCCGAAAAAAACTTTTTAAAATCTTTATTGAACTTTCTCAAAATGTTTCTAATTATTCTGAAAATTATCATGTTATAAATAATGTACAAAGAATTGGTGTTGGGGAACTTTCTTTAAGAGAACACGAAGGTGCATATAGTTTTACAACAAAAAATCAGGTTAAAATAACAGATGCTAAGATACTTGCAGAACGCTGTGAACTTGTTAATGCATCTGATCAGCTAAAATTAAGAGAATTAAAACGAGACCAAAGATTAAATTCTCCAGGAGAAAAATTTGGCGCAAGAATTGGTTTAATTCAGGCCGTTATGCTCTCTGGTAATAAATTAGATTATAAGATTGACCAACTAAATAAGGACTTTTCTTTTTTTTCACTCACTGTTAAAATTGATAAATATTAAATTAATCATATTATGGAAAATATTACTTTAACAAGCTCACCTACCACTCCGTATTTCCCTGAAGTTAACTTTAACGTTGATTCTGGTATTTGTGAAATAAAAGGAGAATCATACATGGAAGAGACTTATAAGTTTTATCTACCGATAATTAATTGGATAAAAGATTATACTAAAAATATTAATAAACCATTAGAGTTAAATATTAAGCTTATTTATTTAAATACTAGTTCTACAAAATGTGTTTTAGACATGCTTGAAATTTTAAAAGACTATGAAGATGCTGGTGGTAAAGTTAAAGTAAATTGGTATTTTGATAAATCTGACCCCGATATGGTAGATGAAGTTGAAGATTTTGAGGCAGAATCAGGGATGAAAATTGAATTAAAAGAATTTGAATAAATTTATTTATGATTTAGTATATTGAAAGAGGGCTTTCCATTAGAAAGCCCTCTTTATTTTATTTAAGAATTACTCTAAGATCTCAACCCAGTTATGAGGATCTGGCTCATCACCATATTGTATAGCTACTAGCTTGTTATAAATTTTTGTGGATATTGGCCCTGCTTTTCCATCTTTACAGTATAAATACTTCTTATTCTGATCAATATCATATATTTCACCAATTGGTGAAATAATGGCAGCAGTACCACAAGCACCAATTTCTTCAAATGTTTCTAATTCTTCTATATCAACTGGTCTTCTTTCAACTTTTAATCCCATATCTTCAGCTAGTTGAACTATACTCATATTTGTAATTGAAGGTAGAATTGAAGATGATTTTGGAGTAATATACGTATTGTCCTTAATTCCAAAGAAATTGGCTGCTCCAATTTCATCAATATATTTTTTATGAACACAGTCAAGATACATGGGTGAACCATAACCCTCATCTTGAGCTTTCTTAACACCACGTAAACTTGATGCATAATTTCCACCAACTTTAATATCTCCTGTGCCTAATGGTGCAGCACGATCTGAATCTCTAACAACAGCAATTTTTACAGGACTAAATCCCTCTTTAAAATATGGTCCAACTGGCGTAACAAATACCATGAATAAATATTCTTTTGCTGCTTTAACACCGATCTCTGCACCTGAACCAATCAATAAAGGTCGTAAGTATAAAGCAGCGCCAGTACCATAAGGTGGAACAAATCTTTCGTTCATCTTAACTGCTTTAGTAATGGCTTCTTTAAAGATTTCCTTTGTAATTGGTTGCATTAATATCCCATGAGCTGAGCGTTCCATTCGTTTGAAATTTTCTTCCCAACGAAACAAACGAATTTTACCATCTTTACCACGATACGCTTTCATTCCTTCAAATGCTTGTTGCCCATAATGCAAAGCTGTTGCTGAAATATGTATATTTAAATATTCAGACGAAGAAATTTCTAACTCACCCCACTTTCCATCCCTGTAATAACATCTAACGTTATAATCAGTTTTCATATAACCAAAAGGTAATTGACTCCATTCTAAATTTACCATAATATTTTGTTTTTGATTTTCAATTTTTGTAGTCCAAAGATACCAAAATTGACAATTCTTTTTAGAAAAAAAAGCCTATTACACAACATGAAATTCCTTAATCAGTTTTAAAACTTACTAGAATAAGTTAGTTCTTTTACTCCTTTTTCTTTTAATTTGTTTAAAGCTTTCGCTTTACTTTTCTCAGATTTACCAATAATAGCATCCGAAATTATATACATTTCATAACCTAACTTTTTCCCGCCAAGAATTGTCTTTGTAATACATCCCTCAGCAACACGTCCAATAATAACAACTTCGTTTATATTTTTACCCTTTATATATTCAATCAGTCCACCTGATGTAAAAACGTTACCATTGTTGTCTGAAAAAGTATTTTGATTTACTATTTTCAATCTATCATCTAACTCCAGGTCTATTTTATCTACATAAATCTTTTTCAATGTAAGATTTAGTATTTTATGTATTGATCTTGCATAAATAACATTTTCGGGCTCTGCCTCTTCAATTACTTGATTAATTTTAATTATTGCATCTGCAGTAGATTCCTTAGTAAGTTGGTCTTCGCCAAAGTCTTCTTGAATATGCACTACAATTACAATTTTATTACTTAAAGGATTGTTTTTTATTTGTGCATAAGTAGCTTTTACTGAAATCGAAAGAAATAACAAAGAAATAATAAGAATTGAAGTTGTTTTCATAACTAATAGTTTAAAGATTAAAATAACAACGAATGTATTAACTGAAAAATTGACTTCCTATTCCCTTAATTATATTTAGGAATTGTTAACATTTTTAAATATTTCCCTTTACAGAATTTAACAATTCAAATTACAAAAAAAACTGCTCCATAAATGAAGCAGTTTAATATCTATTTTAAAAACTAAAAATCTATTTCTTTTCTATACCTAAACTCTTAAGTAAAGCATCAGAATTAGGTTCACGTCCTCTAAATGCAACGTACATTTCCATTGCATCCTTTATACCATTCATTGCAAGCACATTATCTCTGAAAGATTTTGCTGTTGCTTGATCAAAAATATCGGTTTCTTTAAACGCTTCATATGCGTCATTATCAAGAACACTTGCCCAAGTATATGAATAATAACCAGCATCATATCCACCCATTATGTGACGGAAGTATGTTGGTCTGTATCTTGAATAAATCTCTGGAATTAAACCTATTTCGTTCATATATTCTTTTTCAACTTTCATAACATCTAAGTTAGGATCTTCCTCAGTCATCATATGGAATTTCATATCTAGCAAGGATGCTGCTAATACCTCTGTTAAACCAAAACCTTGATTGAAGTTTGCGCTTGCTTCAAGTTTTTTCACTAATTCTTCAGGTATAACCTCACCAGTCTCATAATGGTTTGCATACATATTAAGAACCTCAGGTTCAAATGCCCAATGCTCCATAATTTGTGAAGGCAGTTCAACAAAGTCCCAGGCAATATTTCCAGCAGAATAAGAGGATTCTGAAAACATCCCATCTAATGCGTGGCCAAATTCATGAAACATAGTACTCACCTCATCAGCGCTTAATAATGCTGGAGTGTCGCCACTTGGGCGTGTAAAATTACATACATTATTTACTAATGGAGTAACCTCTTGCCCTTCTAAAGTAAAATGATGATCCTGGAAACCACCACACCAGGCTCCACCCCGTTTACTTGCTCTTGGATGCATGTCCATAAAGAATACTGATAAATGAGAACCATCAGCTTCTTTTACTTCATAAACTGTAGTTTCTGGATGTGGAACTGGGATACCTTCAAGCGGGGTAAAAGTAATTCCATATAATTTTTCTGCAACTGCAAATATCCCTTGACGTACATACTCTAATTCAAAATAAGGTCTAACTTCACTTTCATCTAAATCATATTTTTCTTTACGAAGCTTTTCAGTATAATAAAACCAATCGTGTGGTTCTAATTTAAAATCACCACCTTCTTTGTCAATCATTGCCTGTAAAGCAGCTCTTTCTTCCTTAACCTTTGGTGAAATTCCTTCCCATAACTGATTTAATAAACCAAAAACTCTTTCCGGATTTTGAGCCATTCTATCCTCAGTTCTTAACGAGGCATGATTCTCATAACCTAAAA
>JBHOSR010000047.1:0-18923 GCA_042584405.1 Bacteroidota bacterium | reverse complement strand
AAAAATTGAAATGAAAGTAAAAGGTATCAAAACATTAATTTTAGCAACAATTATTTATGTTTTAACAGTATTAATTCCCGGGAATTTAAATGCTCAAAAAGTTACTAAGTTTTTCGAAAAGGGGCTCTATGAAAAAGCTGTTGAATATTGTGTTAATCAAAAAGGTGAAAAACAACAAAATTGTTACAAAGAATTAGCCAATGCTTATTTTGGAAAGGGAAATTATGAAAAAGCAGACGAATATTATGCTAAATCGAGTAATCCTAAAGAGGGATATCTAAAAATAGCGAATGCCTATTTTGGAAAGGGGAATTATGAAATGGCTGCCGAGTACTATGCAAAATCAAACAATCCAGAAGAGGGATATTTAAAAATTGCTGATAAATATTTTGAAGCAGAAAATTACGATAAGGCTAAAGATTACTATGGTAAAGCAGGGATTGAGGAAAAGAAAACATTTGAAAAATTCGCTGATGCAAAATTTGAAAAAGAAGAATATAAACATGCTGCAAGTTATTATGAAAAAAGCAACCATATGGAAGGAATGCTTAAGTCAGCAAATAAGTTTTTTATTAATGAAGAATATGATTTGGCTGCGTATTATTATGAAAAAGCAAATAATAATGAAGGTTTACTTAAGATAGCAAATAAATATTTCGAACTTGGCCAGGAAAACAAAGAATTATTTAAAACAGAAGTTAACACAGAAGCATTTAAAGTAGTATTTGATGATTTGGCGAAACTTAGAAAAATGACAGAAAAATGGCAGTACAATCTTGATTTATATAACGAATATAATAACAAAGAAGCCAGTACAGAAATACAGGAAAAAGAGTATAGCGAAAAAGCACAATATTATATGGATCAATATGATGATTATAGAAGTGATGCAGATGGTGTAAACAATTCAATAAAAAGAAAATATGAAGTTGCTAAAGAATATTTTACAAAAGCTGAAAAACATTTTGAAAATGCTGCTAAATATTATGATAAAGCTAACACAGAAGAATATTCCCTAAAAATGGCAAATGCTTTATTTGAATTAGGAACAGTACTTACCAAAGATGAATATTTATTTATTGATAAGATAAGTGTTTTAATAAAAGCTGGTGAATATTATGAAAAAGTTAATGCAGAGAAAAAAGACTATTATAAACTTGCCCAGGCATTGTATAATGTTGGAATCGTAAATAGCTATCATTATTACGCGTATATATATAATAGTAAGTATGCAATAAGAAACGCTGGTAAGTATTACGAGTTGGCAGAGGCTGGTATTACAGATTATTATAAAATAGCCAATGCATTTTTAAAATTAGGTATCCAGGCAACTGGTCAATATAGTAAAAAGGAGTTATTGGATGAAGCTTTTATCTATTATCAAAAAGCAAATAGAGCAACTGAGGGATTTAATAAAATATCTGAAATTGTTTTTGCAGATGAATCTTTTGAGTTCAGCTATCTACTGGATTTGTCTATTACTGTAGGAAAACAAAAGGAAACTTATTTAAAGGCAGGGAATTATTGTTTAAAGAATAATTTATACTGGGATGCATTAGAAATTTTTTCTGAAATAAATGATTTTAAAAAAATAGAAGAATGTTATGTACACTTATTGAAAGAAGGCGAAATAGAGTGGTTTGATGAATATTTTACAAGCGATAAATCAAAAATTTCAGCTTCAGTAACGATGCATTTAATATATAATTTTGAAGGAGATAATATAGAGGAAAAAGAGTTTTTAAGTAACATGAAAAGTTTAATAAATACAAGAGGATTGAACTTAGATTTTTTTGATGTATTGGTTAAATATTGTACGAAAGAATCACTCTTAAACTTAGGAGAAGGATATTATAATAGTGCTGACGCTTATAATAACTGTATTGCAATTATTAATGCTGTAATTAACAAATATGGTTCGATATTAGTAAATTAGAAATACCTGCTGGCGCACATCTAAGACACGTGACTTTTTATTTGTTTCCAACCTCACAGCTTGTCCCGATTGAATCGTGAAACGAAGTGAGTTTCTCCGCGCGAGCTGGCTTGAACCTCCATTAAAGTAATTTATAATTCTTATTTTATTGATTATCTAATTTGTATACTTATCAATTTCGCCTTTAAAGCTGCCGCGTCCAACCCAAATATTCCCTTTTGTGTCTTGAAAAATTTTAATAAAACTGCGCGTTTTAGAACAATTCCTTTGCAAAACAAACTGATCTCCATCAAATTTATATACCCCAATCGATTCAGTTGCCCATACCTCACCCTGATTATCTGCATATAAGTCTGTGATGAGATTTTTTTTCACGACACTATATTTTGTCCATATCCTGCCATCGTATTTGTAAACTGCTCCTATAGGTTTTAATATAAATATCCCTGTGGATTTTGTGAAAATAGTTGTATTTATTCCTGCAAACCAGATGTTCCCTTCTTTATCTTCAATAATTGGGCCTGCAACAGGTATAGCATCAATCCCTTCAGATGCACCATAAAATATCCAATTACCTTCACTAAATTTGTATACTCCTTTTGTTCCCGAAATCCAAATATTACCTTTTGAGTCTGCGAAACCTCCGGTAGCATCCTTTAAATTGGGAAGTTTATCATCAAACTGAATAGTATTGTTGTCTATTCGCCAAAGTATTCCATGGCAAACCACATATATTGTTCCCTTTTTATCCTCAAAAATCTTACGAACTGTTTTGTCGTCATTGCTGTAGTTGGAGTTAGTTATATCGTTCCATATTTTCCAGATACCATTTTCAATGCAATAAAGTCTTCCTGCAGAACCACCAAACCAAACTCTCTTTTTACTGTCGATATATACTGAATAAAAATTATACATGTCTTTGGTAGGGTTTACATTTTTTACGGCATCCGTTTTTTCAATGATATTATTATTTATAATATAGTTAGTGCCTGTTTGTTCGTCTAATAAAATAACATGTCCTTTTGGGTCTGTCTCGCCTGTAAGAAACAATAGTTTTTCATTGTCCCAGAGAACAATGCCCCGGTTTGATGCAAACCAAACCCATCCTGATTCCATATCAGCTTGTGAAAACCACCATACGCCAATTGTTTTTTCACGGGCATTTACCAGCGTTCCAATATTTGTTTGAGCGGCAATGCTTCTTTTTAAGTTGTCATAAATAGTTATGTCATCTCCCAATATCCTTACAATACTTCCGGTAGTATTCGACACCCAAATACTTCCGTCTTTAGATTCGGTGAAGTGTGACATAATATTTCCGCCTTGTATAAGGCCGGTATTTACTTCTTTATTATACTCCGTCCAAGTGCCTTGTGTAAATGCAATTGAAGGAAACACTAACAATAAAATCAAAAATAGTTTTGTTTTCATTTGATTATAGTTTTATAATATGGATAAATACTAAAGTTTCCTGTTATTTCTTTGATTCAAATACATCGTTTTTTTCACGTTCTGCTTAAAACGATTAGCTACAGGACAAGTTACAAAAAAATAATAAAATTTGCGGTATATCCATCTCCCTCAAGGGGGAAAAGTAAAGAGCACAAGCAAGGACGCCTGTCTGCCGACAAGGCAGGCTTGCGCTAATTGGTTGAAAAACACCATACCCACGGCAGGCAACTATAGCACTTAGCTAGGTTTGGTATATTTCTATTTTATTCTATATCATTTGTTTATCTGCTGAAGAAATATAAATAAGTAGTATTCTTCCATATTATTAATCATAATACTCAATTTGTCTTTCCGTTATTTCCTGCGGAGTAGTCTTAATAAACCGTGTTTTTTTAATCCAGTTATTTTTTTCGTCATACTCGTATTTATAATTTTCTCTGAGAACTTTTGTTTTGTAGTCATCGACAGTTTCTGTAACAAAATCATAAGCGTCATCTAAATACATAAAGCTTACGACATAATTTTCATCGATACTTATATTACAACTTTCGTTATTATAAAAAGTTTGAATTCCTGTTCTATTATCGTAATCATCACATTGAGAAACCGTTACCCGAGTAATATTGCCGTCGGGATCATACTCAACTTCATATTTAAAAGTACCTTTTTCGTTACTTTTGTACTCGTGTTTAGTTAAATATGTATTTACATTTTTATATTTTCTGTAAGTGCTTACTCCTCTTTTTTCATCATAACCGTCATAGATTGTTGACATTGAAATACTGCTGTCTTTTCTATGTGCGTTATCTACAATCTTTTCTCCTTCTTTATTGTATTTGTATGACCGAAATATATATATATCCCCATCACTCCCTGCAGATTTTTCAATAATTAAATTTCCATTATCGTCATATGTGTTAGTACTTATTTGTGAAAATTCTCTTCTAAGATGGTCATACGTACCTTCATAGATTAATTTTCCATATTTATTGTAGATGTATCTTGTACTTTGATAAAGCATTCCATCGGCATGTTGATCAGTTCTTGTTTTTTTGTTGGTGCTGTCGTATTTTATTTCCCAACGACTTGCAAGACGTCCTTGAGGATTGTATTCATAATTATATTCTTTGTATTCCACTAATTTCCCGCTTTCATCATAGTTATAAGTAGTTTTTTTCTTCATGCCACCGTCATATTTATAATATATTGTTTCAATAAAGTTTCCATCTTCATTAAATAGCCGATACATGTGGTTATATTCATTACTAATCCTTCCTTTAGTTATTACTCCATCTGTCATGGAAGCTTTATATGGAGTGGTTCTAGCGGATTTTACTTTTCCTTTAAGTAGAGACCATCTCTCAAGATCGCTCTCTTTCTGAGTTTGAGAAAAAGCATTTAGAGATAGAAAAGAAACAACAAATAATAAAAAAATCGTTTTCATAATTTTGGTTTTGGTTTCATAAATTATACGTACAAACGAGCTGGCGAGGATATACTATACGTGACTGATTATAAACTACTAATATAACACAAAAACCTGAAATTATTTTCATGCTTTATGTTATCTGTAAGTCAAATGTTTATTTCATTCCTACCATAGCAAAAATGTGGATGTTGCCTCTAACAGGATTCTTTGTGATCTCAGTTTAAAATGGTTCATTAATTTATTTTCTTACATTAGCTTTTGTTATTTATATGTTCTTTTTACTTGTCCCGAACCAACTAAGTGATCCCGATTATTATCGGGATCATGAACCGCTGGTGAATAAACTACGCCTAGCCGGGAATTGCAAATTCCGCTTAGCGGGGTTTCTATTTATTGAATAGCAAATGCAATAAATAAAAACAGCGTAGTTACAAACTACGCTGAGCTGGGCTAAAATGCCACACTTATTTTTTTCTAGAATCTATCTACTATTCCAATTTATATCCATACTTATCTAACCACTCTTTATCATTATTTACTATGCTTGAATTAAGCTGTATTAGATAATTTTTGAAGAAATTGGCAGATATTCCGGTTTCTTTTTGTGGCGAAGTTTCTACTTTATCTATAAATGTACCATCATGAAATAATTTTGTTAATTCATCTTTATGGTGTTTATGTAAGGCATTTATAAAGTCAATAAACCATTTTATCGTTTGTACATCGGCTCCAAAATATGGTTCCATATTTGGTATATATATACCAATTTCAATTATTGTAAGAAACTGGTCAATACTCATTATTCCATAATCCTTTTCCATGAGGTATGTAACAGATTTTATATGATTTTCATAAAACCGGCATTCAGCATAAAATCTATATATTTTATATTCCGTAGCTAAATGTATCATTAATTGAGGAATCATATCATTTGGTAACGCATCATATTGAGTAAGTATGTCTATCACTTTTCGTTTACCATCAGATGCCCCTAAAAAACCATAATGAAAGTAATCGTAAAAATCTGCAGATTCACCTAGAGCACCTAAATCGGGGCTGACATATGTAGTATTAGCACCTTTTTCTAAAAGCATCTCCATAGCACTTGAGTTGTAGCCTAACGTATATTGAAAGGCTGATATAAATTTACTATTAAATGCATTTGGATTTGCACCTGCGTTTAGTAAACTTTTTATAATCTTGTTTTTATTAGGCCTTTTATTACTACTATAATCAATTGCAACCATTAAAGGCGAATTTAAATAATCAACATCTGTAATACCTTGTTTAGCCAAATATTCTTTTGCTGCTTCACCAATCGGAGAACCAATATCAGGATTTGCCTTATTTTCCAACAAATAATCGACTATTTCGGGTTTATCATATCGTATAGCCCATAATAAAGCAGTGTTCCCAACTTTATCGTATTCATTAATTTTTTTAGGAACATATTTTTTAAGTCCTTCCCAATCATCAAGGGCAATAATCTCTTCAATTTTACTTTTATACTTAATTTTTTGAGCATACGTATTATTATTCGTAATTGTAAATAATCCTGCTAATACTATAGTATAGCAATAAATTTTAATAAGCTGTTTCATAGTTTACTTTTTATTAAAGACGATTGTAAGATAATGAAATTTGAAGATAGTATTTTAAAGCTAAATGACAAAATAAATAAGCACAGCAAATTGACTACCTGCCGGTAAGTAGGTCCGCTCTTGATGGTTTGCTACTATCTGCCCAATAACATATATTTATTGTACCGCGCAGGCTTACTATTTCGTTTTTTAATAATTTACTTCGTTTCTATTTTTTTCTCTTATAAAACTTTGATGAATTAGGCCTATTTTGAGTTTTATTCCGTGCAGCAAAAAAATCGTGTTTTCTTTGTCGTTTCTCTTTTTCAAAAACCTGTTTTTCTTTCTCTGTCATCGGGTTTTCTGTTTGAGGGAAAGGATTTTCTTCAATACGTTTTATTTTCTGGTTTATTAATTTTTCAATGTCTTTTATAAATTCATTTTCCTCAGGTTCGCAAATTGATATAGCAATACCTTCATCCCCTGCTCTACCAGATCTGCCTATCCTGTGGACATACGTTTCGGCTATATTCGGTATATCATAATTGATGACATATTTTAGTTTATCGATGTCAATACCTCTTGCTGCAATATCCGTAGCCACCAAGACCCTGATTTCTCCGGCTTTAAACTCTGCCAATGCTTTTTGTCTTTGATTTTGGGCTTTGTCTCCATGTATCGCTGCAGTTTTGATATTTTGTTTTTTTAGATTACGAGCTATTTTATCAGCACCATGTTTTGTTCTGGAAAATAATAATACCTGATCGATGTTCTGATCTTTAAGTATATGAAGAAGCAAATCTTTCTTACTTGATTTATTGGTATAATACAGATATTGTTGTATTGTTTCAGCAGTAGAAGAAATCGGACTTACATCGACTTTCTTAGGATTCGTCAGAATTTTCCTCGAAAGTTCTACAATATTTGTTGGCATTGTTGCCGAAAAAAACAAAGACTGCCGTTTCAATGGTAATTTGGCGATGATCTTTCGAATGTCATGAATGAAACCCATATCGAGCATCCGGTCAGCTTCGTCGAGAACAAAATATTCGATATTTTTTAAGCTTACAAAACCCTGATCCATTAGATCCAGCAGCCTTCCGGGCGTTGCAACGAGAATATCGACACCTCTACGGAGGGCATCCGTTTGCTTACCCTGAGTTACACCTCCAAAAATAACCGTATTTTTAATTCCTGTAAATTTACCATACGTAGAAAAGCTTTCTGCAATTTGAATCGCCAATTCACGTGTAGGAGTTATGATGAGCGATCTGATATTGCGTGTGTTGTTATTCTGCCGACGCTCAAGAAAAAGGTGTTGTAATATTGGAATAGCAAAAGCCGCAGTTTTACCTGTCCCTGTTTGAGCACTACCCAATACATCATTTCTTTTAAGTATGAGTGGAATCGCTTTTTCTTGTATTGATGTGGGTACGGTATATCTTTCTTCATTCAGAGCCCTTAAAATAGGTTTAATAATTTCCAGTTCTTCAAATTGCATTATTAAATAATTGTTAATTCCATCTTAAAAGATTAAAAAAGAAACTTTGTAGGATGATATATATTAAAAGTTCAAAGGTAAGATTATTATAATACTCTATAATCTGACATATCATAATTCGTGTTTTTCTTTATTACGTACTGAGGTATTATGCTTGCGCGTAAATTTATCTGCCCTGTCTGCCGATTTAATTGCCGTAGGCAATCAGGGGACAACAATTTAGCAAACGTTGTTAATTATTCTAATTACATTTTTCCCAAAAGAATACCAATCGTTAAACTTAGGTATTGTTTTATTTTTATCCCAATTTTCAGATATGATATTAGACCATTTGTTAATGTCGTTTTCAATGATAATATATTCGTTATATTCTTGTGAAATTTCTAAAGCATATGGAAATGATGTGGAGATTATTAACTTACCACAAGAAATCCCTTCAGACAAAATACCCGATACTGTTTGTATTTCTGTGGAATATGGACACAAAATTATTTTCGATTGATATATTATTTTGTTCCACTGACTTGTTTGTAGACTGCCAAAAGTGTACTTCCAAACCATATTTTTGACTTCAGTGGATGTAGTATTGTTTGTAGAGTGTAACCAAACTTTAATTCCTTTATTATCTAATGATTGTAGAAGCTTTTTTTCTTTTTGAGATTCATAACTTTTCTTTTTTCGAATTATTCCCCCTGTGAATACATACTTATTTTGATTAAGCTCCATTTTAAGCTCTTTCTTATTCAATCCAGGATGTCTTAGTACAATTTTCTTTTTTTCATCATGTACTATAAACCAATCTTTGTAAATGTTGAGTGTAGAATATGATAAGAAAATCAGAGACTTACTGTATTTACGAATAATTTCAAGTTGAGTTTTTTGAAAGTTGTTGACTGTATCTCCTAAATAGTTGAATTTTCCTTTTGGGTATATGCCGTGAATAATAGTTATTAAATTATTGCAAACTTTTAGCTTTTTATCAAAAACGTCATTATAGTCTGCATAAAGACTAGGTACATAATGAAATAATGTACAATTGTCATTGAAGGAATTAGATTTTTTGAAATCATATTCTTTTGGATTAAAACCTAATCGTCTAAACATATCTATCAATTTCTCATTAAAAAGTGAAATGCCGCAAGGATTCTCTTTCTGCAGTAAAAGTGTGGAAATATTCATTGATTGTTTAGTTTTAAAATATGCAAATAGAGAGGAAAGCTACAAAAGAAGTAATTACTAAAAGAAGATATAGTAAAGACCCACTAAGTTCACCAATTACAAAAGGGATATGCTTTAAGCAAATTATCAGATGTATTCTTGTTTCATTAAATTTTTCTTTGAATCCTCTTTCTGATTGTGGAATTTCTTTAAGTTTTTTTGGCAGTTTAATTTTTCCTGCATGATAAGCGGAACGATGTATTATCAAAAAGCAAATATATAGGTTGATAAACAAAATCCACAATACGGTAAGTAAGGAATAATCTATTTTGTCACAATTAGAAATGAGAAATCCATTTAACCCCATTGCTGTTGCTGTAAACCAAAAATGTTGATCAACTATCTTACTTCTACTTTCATTGTTATTAGTAGTCATTATGTCTTGAGTTTGTAATGTTTGCTAACTAGCAATAGAATAAAAAGATCCTTCTGTTCTATTATTTTTTGCAACTATGAATTTACAAAATTTACTCATCTATTAATAGTAAAATTAATTCTTAATAGCACGCGTAACATATGCTCGTGAGCTGGGGCCTGTGAGTAAACGCGCGCGCGAGGTAAATCTATATTACAGGTTATTTACCTAGTTTCCATATTTGAATTTTACTGAACCATGAATATCGGCATAAGTGCTTCCATCTTGATTATAAAATAGTTGTATCCATATGTTATTTGAATTATTCAATAAATCCAACACGCTTTTTAAAAAGTTCATTGGATAATAAATTCTAATTGCCTGGTTTTTATGATCGTATGCAGCTTCTTTCTTCTCTATATCAGGATTAAAACTAGCGTACACCTTTTTAGCAGGCGGCTCGTTAGGAATGCTTGATTTTCCCACACCAAAAAATATTAAAGTAACACTATATATTTCACCTTTATGGTTCCCTATTTCATAGGTATAATCCTTAACAGTAAAAATATGCTTAGGTAGTGCTTTTTCTGATTTAGCGTTTTGGTCATTCATGGTTTTATAAAGTTTAATAGTTTAATACTAAGTTATTATTCCTTTTCTTTGTTTGGTTCTTTGCCACTTGTTTTTTTGCGTACGATAAGAATCATAAATACGAATACAATTGCCAGAGCATACCATCCATATTTTTTATATAAACTACTTATTTCGCGAATACATTTGCATCTAATCTTTTCTTCGATGGTATAACATTTACCACTATATATTACTTTAAACTCGAAATATTTACCTAAAGCTTCAAATTCGTTTGGACAAGGTTGATAAGTATTACTCCATGTTCCTTTTTTGTTTGTAGTATGCGTTGATGTGGTTTCTTTGCCATCAATATCGGTATAAACCAGGGTAAATTGCTTACTTAATGCATTGTTATTACAATCGCTTATTTTTACGGTAACAACAAAATCTCCTCCTAAATTACATGAACAAACCGGCTTGGAAGTTAATTCAATATAAATTGGTGGAACTTCACCTACAATTTCGGTTACAGAGTCGCCACTTAAAAAATCTTTAATAAGATTGGTAAGATCTTTATAAATAGTATCCGTTGAGGGTTCGATAAATACATTTTTACCATCAATTTTTGTCCTGATAACATTATGTACTATCGTATCATTTCCGCGTTTAACTTTTAAGATAATTCTAACGCTTTCTCGGCCATTATTCATTAATCCTTTCTGAAGATCTTTGGCAAAAGCATCGCATTCGTATACACCTTTTTGCCAGGTGTTATCACTTGTTTTATCGGCTTTTAATTCATCCTGAAGTTTTTTTAGTTCAGGATTACTGTCGATTTCGGTTTGTGTAAATTTATCGGCATAAATATTTTGTATACCTACACATAAAACAAAAAGAAATATAAAAATTCGCTTCGTTTTTTTCATAGCAATTGGTTTTTAGTTTTTGTAAAAGCGCGGACAATATGTCTGCATGAATTAGTTAATTTTATACTGCACAAGCAAAAGACGCTTGCCACATAGGGACATATTATTGTTCAAAATAATAACCTGCTTTCTTTTTCTTTTTCTGCCACTCATTTAATGTTGAAAGAATTTCTTTATACGATAATGCATATTGTGGTATTGGAGGTGATAATTCAAATGGATTCGTTCCTATAGTATATAACGTTTTATATAGGTTCTCAACCCAACCATACAATAATAAATGCGATAGGTCTTCTGCCTCTTCATTATATAATTCTTCTGGAGTAAAATTATATTTATCTAGAATTTCTTTCGCTAATTTATTATCTCTCTTATAAATAAAAGTATCACAAAAGCCTACTTCAGATAGATCTTGCACCAATTTATATGGAAGATTCCTCATATGTACTGGAGGGCTATAACCTTGTGAACTTAACATTTGTGCCATTGGTTCTGATATTATACAATCAGAAAATAACAATGCAGCTTTTTGTTTAATAATACGACTTATAGATATAAGATTTTTAGGTAGTTTTATCAAATGAAAAGGTCTGCTTGAATAAATCCTATCTAAATCAAATTCAGGTCCCCAATTTATGCTTTTTGCATATTCCTTTAAACTATTGTAAAATTCTTCATTAGTATCACAAACATCAAATGATTTATAAATATCATAAGTAGAAATTAAATTTGAACAATTATAATAATCTTTTTGAAGTTCATCTTTAGGAGTTGATGATTTTAAGTTTTTCCATCTGTATAATACCGAGTATTCCTTTTCTTCATTAACATAATATGTTCCGGTTTCATTATTATAATCATATGTTGCGAAAAATAAAGCAATATTTAGATCAGTTGTAATATCCAGTCCCTCAGATGTATATCCGGCTTGTTGAAACATTGATTGAGTAAATGTATAGCCTAAAGCATTATTAATATAACGGGACATTAGCCTTTTTATCTTATAAGCTTTAGAAACGTTGCTTCTTAAACTATCTTCAAAATAAAAAGATTTACCAATACCCTTTAATCTTTTGTCTCCTTCGTACAAAATTGGATGTTTTGAGGCCGGATATCTATACATTGATGGTCTTAATGGTTTGCCATAATATGAAATTTGTCCCCTATAGTAGTAATTTTCTTTATGTTCTTCATTTAGTTTAGTTAGAAGTTCTCTAAGTTCCCAAGTTTTATTAGTTTCCTTTTTTGGTTGAGATTTACTAATTAATTCTACCAACGTTTTTGCTTCCTTGTCAAATTCCGAACCGTAACTACTCTCAAACAATTCTTTACTTTTTTTAAAATCTTTAAAACTTCCATCACTATCGTAAAGATTGCATGTTCCTAATATAAAAGAAGAATGTTTATCTCCTTGATTATATGCTTTTTTGTAATATTCTTTTGCCTTTTCAGGATCCTTCTTTAAATATTGCCCTAAAGAATACATACCAGCCATTTGTCTTTGTGCGTCGACATTCTCTAAATTGGCTGATAATCCAAAGCATCTTATGGCTAGTTCAATTTGTGGTTCAACTCCATTATTTTCATCAATAAAAATACAACCCATTTTATAAAAAGAAATTGGATCTTTACTTTCTATTGCCCTTTGAAACCATATTAGAGCTTCATGCAAGTTTTTCTCCAAACCATAGTTACCTTCCATATGGGCAATACCCAAATCTCTTTGAGATTCAACATGACCCTGCAAGCCAATAGTTTTTTTAATATTAATCCCCTGATCAGTTAAACCTCTTGATAATAATTGATTTGCGTATTCGTATTTATTGTTTAGTTCGTTGCTCATATTTTAAAGTATTTCAATTATTCTTTGTTCATTTAATAACACGGACAACAAGCCGGCGCGAGCTGGGGTTTAATGTGTATTTACAAATTTTGCTCATCTATTATTAGTAAATAGCTAAAAGCACAAGCGAAAGACGCGTGTACTACATAGGAAATTTATTTATTCCCTTGAATATGTTTCATTGCCAAATTGAGTTTTTCCTCGTCTAATGAAAGTGCTTGCAGCGTTTCAATATCAGATTTGTCAATAGCTGTTTCAACTGTTTTAAATTCATTATGAGCTTCTTCTGTGAGTTTAATATTAAAATCAGTAATATTCGTAGCCATTAAAATTGGATCAGGCTCGGCAATTAATTTATTCTGACCTGTTTGATGTGTTCTTATTATCCTTTTTTCAATCGTAACATATGCTTTCTCGGCTTGTGCAATTGAAACAAGACGTTTGCTATTTGAAAAGACACTATCAAACAAAAATATTAAAGCAACCGCTATGGCCAAAAAATGTGGAAGCCAACCTGCAGTAATTAACAGGGCACATATTCCGGATATAATTTTTAGAAAATAAGCAAGGTATTTTCTTCTTTTAACTTCACTTTTATATTTTTTTGCTGAAGTAGTTGATTCTTCAAAAGCCTCATTTAGTATTCGTTGAGACTCATTAAAAGCTCTTTTAATGTTATCGGGAGTGTTTTCTGGTAATTCAATTTTCATACTATATTGTTTTTAGTGATACATTTCGTTTTTCTCTAAAATATCAAAATCTTCAACATTAATTTTTATAAGCTTAAAATCGTTGTCGGCATCGGTTATTTCAAATTCAATATGACCTTTTCCTTCTTTAAATATTCTTTCGGTAGCTGAATAGAGGAAGGCCTCTTGACGATTTAAAGTAAAAGTTCCTGCATCGGGGCAGGGAATATATCTTGGTGGCGGAGGTTTTGTAACAAAGCATTTAACTTCGATAGTTATTGGATATTCAGCTTGAATATTTAGTTCAATAACTTCTCCTGACCTAATTTCTTTTGAGTTAACATGAACGGCTTGTATCATACAATTTGTTTTAAATGTTTAAATATTTAGTTTTTTAAAGCACGGACAATCTACCCGTCGCCTGCCTGACGGCAGTCAGGGCAGACAGGCTTATCCGCGCGAGCGAAGAGTATAATGAAATAACATAAATAATTGCATAGGTATTTAAGGCTTGCAAACGGGGCAAGAAGATTGTTTTATTTTGCCTAATGCGCTGAACCATTTGAATACAATTTTTACTCTCCCTTTTGTATTCGTAATAGTTCTTAAAGTGAAGTTTAAATATCTAAGCTATAAAAAAAATAAAAAAGTAGCAAGTAAAAATTATAAATTATGCTTTATAGGATTTTAGAAGTCAATAAGTTGCACGCGTTGTAAACGCGCACGAGCTGGGGTTTATCTATCCCATCTTTTTTTCACACCTTCTAAAATTAATTTACTATAAACAGGTGGTTGTATATTGAATTTATTTAAAGCATTCAATTTGTATTTATCAACTAAAATCCTACTGTAATCTATATTAGCATAAATATTATTTGGATATTTCTTGTCTGCATCTACTTGGGCTTTATCTTCGGCATTTAAAATCGCTAAAAAGATTGTTTTACGTAATTGTTCACTTTCAGGAATTTCTAAAACATAATCAACCTTTTTGCACAAAGATTTATGAATGTATCTATATTCTCCGGAAAACATATTTATTGCATACCAACCATCTTTTTCATCAGTCATCTCAAATATATTTCCGTTTTTAGCTTGAGTAATAAGATTTGATGATGAAGAAGCAGCAAATCTTATATTAACATTAGATTTAATTACTTGTATATAGTTTTGTCCATATCCAGCAAGACTATAAACAACAAAGAAAAGCAATAAGAATTTTCTCATAATAGGTAATTTTTTCATAACTGTTTAAGGATTAATAACGTAACTTATAAAGTTAAAAAAAGAAAAAAGCATTGTCAATTGTCGACAATTAGCAGCTGCGGAGCATATTTACAAACTACGCCTAGCAGGGGATTATAAATCTATTCCAATTACGTATATAGGTATCTGTATAGCACTTTTAAAATGTGGAAGATATTTAACAACTTTTTCAAAATTTAGAGAACCATTCCATTTTTGAATGTACTCTTTTTGCATAATTTTTTGAAAGTTTTTAGTTGATACTATATAAACACCTATATCAATGGTATCTAAATTTGAATATGATGCAACTTGGAATTTTAATAGATCTATGCCAATAAAAGATGAATGACCAAATTGAACTTCAATACCGATCCTATTTTTATAAAAATCTAATTTTGCTGATGGATCACTTCGGTCTTCAAATACATGTGGTTGGCTTTCCCAATCCTTTTTCAAGAATGCCTTCTCCAATAATTCATTGAATTTTGGTCGTGAAAGATTTTCTAATTCATCTTGTACTGATAAAATAATTGATTCAATTTCATTTTTGAGTTGCAGTTTGCTGTTTATTATTTGCTCTGCATAACGATATGAATATTTTTCCAATCTTATTTTTGGCATTTTATCTATTGTATATAATTACGCCGAACAAGGGGGATTCTAACATTAATTAGCTTTACGTCTAATTTTAATCAAATCTTGTTCTATTGTTTCGATCTTTTGGGATTTCTTTATGTTCGATTCAACGGTTTTTTCTAAGATTGTTGTATTTGAAATTGGTCGTCTTACAACCTTAGGGTCTATTCCAGCTTTAATTGCATGCATTATACCAACTGCCTCTAAATAATTATCAACAATGTGTAATTTATCTGACTTGAAAGGGTAGTCTTTTAAGTTATTTTGCATCCTGTTTTTATTTTCCCTTACTGCAATGACGTGTATGTCATTTTCAATAGCGTATAACATTGGCAAACCGATACAACCATCTGGAATAATTATACATGAAACACCTTCTACATTTAATCCCTTCTCATAAGATACAATCTTAGGACTTTTTTGTAAACCTTTTAAAATACAGTGCAAATAGGTAACTGAAGCTGATTCAGGGGCTTTTCTTGGATCAACAATACCAATTTCGAGATCCATTATTTCTCTGGAAGCCATCATTGGTGAATGTGCGCAAGCAATATTAAATTCTTGTGCAATACTATGTGTTAACATTGCCTCAATTCCACCCCATGGATTTATCATATTATCTTGAGAAAAGTATTCTTTATGAAATTGTTCGGGAACATTAATAAAAGTTGATAATCCAATAGCATCGTAATCATTTGAATATTTTCTTATTATATTAAAAAGTCTTTCTAAATATTCTATCTTTCCTATTGCTCTTCCAGAACTAGAATATAAAGAATTGCTTTTTATAATATTCTCCATTTCATGAATGTGACAATCAATTCCTAACGAAATCCTGGCTGACGAAACCGCATTTACAATTTCATCATTAAATAATTGATCCTCATGCTTATCCATTAGCATTAAGATTTTATTTGCTCTAACTTTTTGTAATCCAATTTGTCCCATTAAGAAACTTGTAATAATGCTTCCTTCAACATAAAGTGTGTTTTCTGTCATCTCATTTATATCCGAAGCATTAACAACATTTGGATGTGTAATAAGATTGTCACAAGCTGAGGCAATTAATCTGGCAACAACGTTTGCATCACCACAATGTCCACCTATTTCAGCACCAATTCCAGTAGGGATTAACAAAACAGCATTGAATTTTTTAGTATTTTCAAATTCTCGTTTATTGAATTCAAATATTGATTTTTTCTCTGAAATATCTGTTTCATCATTATGTAAAACTCCTAATTCGCAATGGTAGCCATTCTTATCTGTTTTAGTAATAACAAATCTTATAGGAGTTTCATTTGAACTCAAGTTTTCACTTACAAATTCTGAGAAATATTTTAATAAATTATTTTTATCTTCCTTTAATGGAATTAGTATTTCTTTTTCAAATAATTGCATTTATTAAATCCTTTCAATTAATGTTGATTTTACAATCTCACCTTTAAACCATTCTTTTGAGAATTCCTCAACAATATTTGCATCATAATCTTTGCACGAAAATACATTAATATATACATTTTTTAAAATATCCAGTGTATGAATTGTAATATTGCTTGTTAATATAAATTGTACTGCCGTAGTGCCTTTAGTATGTGATTCTGTTTGACAAAGTTCTTCAGGAATTCCATGGTCATCCCACCAACATAACTTCTCGGCTTGCATGTCAATTTTTTCACATAATAATTTAAAATACTTTCTGATGCTTTTTCTTGTAAAAGTTGATGCATCACAGTGATGCAAATCTAACACCAATTCTTTTCCGTAAGTTCTCAATTTAGTAAAGTTTTTCATAATTATCTTTCCACCAAATATCATCTACATTTTGAAACCAATTATCTAATGTAATATTTTTTGTATCGATTTTTACCATTATTTTATCATCTAAACATTTTAATTTATAATATCCTTCTTCGTAATTTTTATTCTCTATTATTGCTTTTGGTAAGTACCCTTTTGTATCATCCTGATTTCTACACAAATGAAAATTCAATTTTTTATCTTTTTTGGTAGCAGACATAACAATTTTATTTATTGTACAATGCTTGTCTTCTTCATTTACTTGATCAAGAGAGTAAATCTTACATAATCTTTCAGCTTTTAAAATATAAAAGTTAGCCAATTTTCTATGATCCGCTACTTCATAATCCATAAAAATTTCAATATCATCTCCTTGTTTTGGATTACTATTCTCAAATCTAATATTTGTTTCAGCCATTGTATCATAATATTTTCTTGAAAGTAATTGGCGACCATAACGAGAAAATTCTTCTAATTCATCTGCAATTACTAATAGTTCGGCTAAGCTGCTTAATTTATTTAAGTGTGCAAAATCAAACTCATGTTGGGCAATTGCAAATAAAATATCTCCCCTAATAATATTATATTGAACCTCTAAATCATTTAATCCCCACTCATCTGCATAACCCCTTACAAAAGTGTCAGCAAATATACCTAGTATTTTGTATAGTAAATATGAACTATAAACACCATGTTGTTTCTTTTCTAAAGCTCTACATAATCTCCAAAATGTTGAATCATCCCTATAACATTTTACATAAATATCCTTCTCTGAAATTGATGGAACAATCCTAATATCAATGGACATAAGTTCTAAAAACTGTGTTATTAAATGTTGCTGTTCAATATCCAATGTATAACCTATTTGATTAAAATTAGGCATATCAAAAAATTTTAAAACACCAAGAGCTTTATTATTTAGTTTGTCCAACTTTGATAGTGAATAGCCTAAATCATGACAAAGCGCAATCAAACACCAAACTGCATCCTTTTTTTTATTTACTTCTGCACATATTTCTTTTTCCATTTTTTTTGCCTGTTTTAAAAGACTTGGAGCATACGTTGCTTGATCTGTTTCAATATCATTAAATAAGTGCCAATTTAAATCGTTACTTATATCTGGTATTAAATCACGTAAAATATACTCACCAATGAAATATACCCAAAGGGAGTGAAGAGTATGATCACGATAATACGGTTCGAGACCATATAATATATCTTCGAAACTAGTCGCAGCATCTAAAAACTTAAATAATTCCGAGTTTCCCTTTGAATCTTGATCCAAGTCATTAAGAGCACAGCTTGCTAATTTCTCCCAAAGATTTCTTCCTTTTTCATGAGTATCTGACCAATCCAAATTTTCGCTTAACTCACCTTCTCTATTGGCTTTTGAAATATCTAAAATTAATTCTTCAATAATATTTAATACTTCCTTTTTTCCTTCACTGTTATTATGTAAGAATTGAATTTCGTCTTTTGTAATCCAGTTTTTATATTTTTTTAATAATCCTACTACTGTAATTTTTTCCATTTGATTAGTTTTTAAAATTCATCTTTATTATAATAATAAAGTGCTTCTTCTAAGATCATTTCAAGGGCTTTTACATGTAAATCTTTTAAATCATTTATTTCTTCAGAATCCCAAGACTCTTCCTCAAAACTTTCTTTATTAGTAATATTGTCATGCGAGTCAATTATGAATTTCAATAATTGTTTATCAATTACTTTATTTTTTTCACT
>JBHOSR010000046.1:0-19132 GCA_042584405.1 Bacteroidota bacterium | reverse complement strand
ATCAAAAACAACGAAACCGTTCCTGTAATTCTAACCGATAAAGACTATCAAATTATATCATCACGAAATTTAGATCCAAATAAAGAAAACGATCCTAAATATTTGAGTAAACAACTCGAAAAAATGCGCAAGGATAATGAACCAATTGAAATTACTTTGCTCGACGGAAATAAAAACTTTATTTATTACAAAGAATCAATACTTTTAACACGTCTGTTTTATTTTCCAATAATTCAGTTTGGAGTAATAACTTTATTTTTATTAGTGTCATATATTGCATTTAGCGCATCACGAAAAGCAGAGCAAAACCAGGTTTGGGTTGGCATGGCCAAAGAAACAGCTCATCAGCTTGGAACACCCACATCTTCATTAATGGCAAGCCTTGAATTATTAAAGCTTAAAAATGCTGATTCTAATGTAGTTATTGAATTTGAAAAAGATGTAAATAGACTCGAAAAAATCACTGAACGCTTTTCAAAAATAGGTTCTGCACCTAAACTCGTAAAACAAGATGTTATTAGTTGTTTAGTAAATACCGTTCACTACATAAAAGCACGATCATCAGATAAGGTAAAGTTTCAGCTTAACTTTTCCGAAATTGATAAAATAATGGTTCCTTTCAATGCATCTTTGTTTGAATGGGTCGTAGAAAATTTGTTTAAAAATGCAATTGATTCAATGTCGGGAACAGGCACAATTACCATTAATATCGATGATAGAATTCAGTTTTTATTTATCGACATTGTAGATGAAGGTAAAGGACTTCCTAAATCAAAATACAAAACCATATTTCAACCAGGATATACTACAAAGCAAAGAGGCTGGGGATTAGGATTATCATTATCAAAAAGAATAATTGAAATGTATCACGATGGAAGAATATTTGTGAATCATTCCGAACTTGATAAAGGAACTAATATGCGTATAGTATTAAAAAAGTAAGGATTTGATATTCCATTTTGAAAAATTGTTTTAATCATTATGTGTCTAATGGTATTGAATCATTTTTTCTTTTTTTATTCAAATATAAATTTATACTTTTGCACGACGTAATTTTTCGCAGGAGTGGATCAATTAAGTAAATATCGGATTGTTTATCAGGGATTAAGTGAGGGAACGCATGAATTCGAATTTGAAATTGATGACATGTTCTTTGATAGTTTGGAATATTCGGATATTAAAAAAGGCGATTTGAAAGTAACGGTTTTGTTAAATAAAAAATCAACTTTTTTAGAATTGTACTTTCAGATTGAAGGATTTATAGAATTAACATGTGATCGTTGTTTGGATCAATATAATCAGCAAATTGAATACAATGGCAAATTGTATGTTAAATTTTCAGAAAATGAAGACGAATTAGCAGAAGATATTATTTGCTTGTTACCAACAGATCACGAATTAGACATATCTCATTACATTTACGAAAGTATAAATTTGAGTATTCCATTAAAAAGAGTACATCCTGACGATAAAGAGGGAAGCATAACTTGTAACCCTGAAATGTTAGAAAAATTAAATAATTATAAAACAGATGAGCCTGCCGGTGAAGATATTGATCCAAGGTGGGAAGATTTAAGAAATTTAATGTCAAACAATAATAATTAGAGAAATGGCACATCCAAAGAGGAAGATATCGAAACAGAGAAGAGATAAGAGAAGAACGCATTATAAAGCAACACCTCCAACTGTTGCTGCATGTTCAAATTGCGGTGCTACACATGAGTATCACAGAGTGTGTCCTGAGTGCGGATATTACAAAGGGCAGCTTGCTGTTGATAAAGAAGTAAAAGCATAGTAAAAAAATTCAAACTCATATGAGAATTGGAATAGATATTATGGGTGGTGATTTTGCTCCTGAAGCTACGGTTTTAGGAGCAATTTTAGCTCATAAGGAAATGTCATCCGAAGATCGTATTGTACTTATTGGAAACCAGAAAAAAGTTCTCGAAGTATTAAAAAGAGAAAATGTAAATCCTGATAATTTTGACATTGTTCATGCTTCTGAGGTTATTGAAATGCATGATCATCCTGCAAAAGCTTTCACTAAAAAACCAGACTCAAGTATTAGCAAGGGATTTGCTTTGCTGGCAATGGGTAAAATTGATGGTTTCGCAAGCGCTGGAAGTACAGGTGCAATGATGGTTGGTGCAATGTATTCTGTTAAATCAATACCAGGTGTTATTCGACCGGTTATAACAGCATCTGTACCGAAGCCTGATGGTGATTATTCAATTATACTCGATGTTGGGATAAATCCCGACACTAAACCAGATGTTCTATATCAATATGGAATTTTAGGTTCCATATATGCTGAGCACGTGCATGGGATAAAAAATCCTAAAATAGGATTAATGAATATTGGTTCTGAAGAAGAAAAAGGTAACCTGGTAACAAAATCAGCTCACGAGTTAATGAAAGATTCATCTGATTTCAACTTTATTGGAAATATTGAAGCCAATGAATTATTCAGCGAAGGTAAAGCTGATGTTATTGTTTGTGATGGATTTGTTGGAAATGTGATTCTAAAGGAAGCGGAAGCGTTTTATACACTATATAAGAAAAGAAAATTGCACGATGAGTTTTTCGAGAAATTCAATTTCGAAAACTATGGAGGAACTCCAATACTTGGAGTAAATAAAAACATTGTTATTGGTCATGGAATTTCTAACGATGTAGCTATTAAAAACATGATTCTCCACGCCAAAGAAGTGGTTGAAGCTAACCTTTCTGAAAAAATAAAAGAGGCATTTAAATGACAAAACTAAGAGCAACAATTACTGGGATTGGAGCTTTTGTTCCGGAATATATCCTTACAAACGACGAATTGAGTAAAATGGTCGACACGTCTGACGAGTGGATAATGACTAGGATTGGAATCAAGGAAAGACACATAATTAAAGAAAAAGGAGAAGGTTCTTCATTTGTCGGATCTAAAGCGGTCGAGCAACTCCTAAAAAAAACAAACACATCACCAGAAGAAGTTGAATTACTAATTTGTGCAACAGTTACTCCAGATCACCAGTTTCCGGCAACTGCAAACATCATTTGTGATAAAGTTGGTATAAGAAATGCTTTCAGTTTTGATTTAAATGCTGGCTGTTCAGGTTTCTTATATGCCTTAGCAACAGGTTCAAAATATATTGAATCAGGTCTGTATAAGAAAATAGTTGTAGTTGGAGCTGAAAAAATGTCTGCAATTGTTGATTACCAGGATCGCGCAACTTGCCCAATTTTTGGAGATGGCTCAGGAGCCGTTCTTTTAGAACCTACAGTAGAAGACATTGGTATTGTAGATTCAATTATGCAATCAGATGGAGTGGGTAGAGTGCATCTTCATCAAAAAGCGGGAGGTTCAGTTGCTCCAGCTTCACACGAAACAATTGATAATCGATTACATTATATTTATCAGGAAGGACAACCTGTTTTTAAATGGGCTGTATCAAAAATGGCTGATGTTTCGGTTGAAATGATGGAACGCCATGGCATTACTCCAGAAACTTTAGCATGGTTAGTGCCACATCAAGCTAATATGAGAATTATTGATGCAGTAGCAAACCGAATGGGTATTAGTAAAGAACAGGTCATGATTAATATTGAGAGATATGGTAATACAACTGCTGCTACATTACCACTGTGTTTATGGGAATGGGAAAATCAACTGAAAAAAGGAGACAATGTTATTTTAGCCACATTTGGTGCAGGATTCACCTGGGGAGCAATGTATGTGAAGTGGGGATACGATGGCAAAAACGTTTTTAAATAAATTAAATATACGTTATAAAAAACCGAAGCAAATCGCTACGGTTTTTTATTTAACCAGATTCTCTGATTCCATAATTTTTCTTGCAAAATCAATAATTTTTTGGGCATTTTTTTCAGGATCATCCGAATCTAATAGAATTGGATAAACTGAATTTTCAGAACGACTGTATAATCCATATCCATAACTTTTATCGTAATAGGCAAGAGTAATGTCAGCAACATGGTTTAAATTGCCTTTTTCGAGCGATTCTAACGCTTGTTTTACATTCTGACCCCCAAGTCTCTTCCCGATCTTTAAAATGCATTCTTCAAGAAATTTTGCATCAAATCCGGCATATTCATTTACGAGACGTTGTATGCGTTCTTTTTTCTTAAGTTCCAGTTTAATCACAGGAGCTTCGCGCATTAAATTAAACAATTCGTTTGGAATCCAATTTGAACCAATTGAGTGACTTTCATCTTCCAACCATATAGGTTTGGTAATATCAAGCGATAACCATTCGTACAGCAAATCATTTTCAAATTGTTCATTAGTGGGTTGAGGTGCTTGTCCTAATGCACCAAAAGCAGATCCTTTATGATGTGCTAAACCTTCCAAATCAACAACTTGTTCTCCTTTTTCTTTTATTTTTAAAAGGGTCTCCGTTTTTCCACTTCCCGTTAGTCCTCCTAAAATGATCAGGTTTTTGGATTCTGAAAGCTGCTTTTTTCCAAATTTTCTAAATGCTTTATAGCCTCCTTCAAGCACATAAGTTCTTATTCCAACAGTTTCGAATAACCAGGCCATACTAGAGCTTCTCATTCCTCCTCGCCAGCAATGAACAAGAAGCTGATTTTTTTTGGCAAGTTTTCTCGAAGTATCAGCAAATGATCTTAATTTATTTCCAACTATTTCTAAACCAACCAAAATAGCAGGCTCCCTGCCTTCTTGTTTATATTTTGCGCCAACTATAGCTCTTTCTTCATTACTAAAAATAGGAATATTGTGTGCTCCTGGTATATGACCAATTTCAAATTCTTTTGGTGAACGAACATCAATAACAGGAATATCTTTCGATAATTTATAAAAATCTAAAACTCCGATTTTTTCTGACATAAATAGGATTATTAATAAAGTGAAAGTAATTAAAAATACATTAGTGCCTAAAATTTAGAATGCCTAAAGTGCCCAAAATTGTTATTTAAAATCATTAGGTACTTATAATTTTAGTTCAGTTTAATTATTTTGTTATCCTTCCAAAAAATTTCCTAAAATTGATTGATTTCCTTTCCTGACGTTTCCACCCATAGGTGACAATCTTTGTATTAGTTTACGTATTGGCATGGATTGTAACCAAACTTTTCCAGTTCCACGAAGTGTGGCTAGAAACAGTCCTTCACCTCCAAACACCATTGATTTTAAGCTTCCTGAGGTTTCTATGTTAAAATCAATTTGTGGTTCATAAGCAACAATACAACCAGTATCAATGCGTAAAGTTTCGTTATTTAATGTTTTTTCGATTACTGTACCTCCAGCATGAATAAAAACTTTGCCAGCTCCCTCAAGTTTTTGTAGAATGAATCCTTCACCGCCAACAAGACTAGCACCAAGTTTTCGGTTTAAATGAATCGATATCTTTGTTCCTAACGCTGCGCAAAGAAATCCATCTTTTTGCACAAACAGCGTACCTCCTCTTTCTTTCATGTCAATTGGAATTATTTTACCCGGGTACGGTGCAGCAAAAGAAACTTTTTTCTTGCCTAATCCCTGGTTTGTAAAATGAGTCATAAAGATCGATTCACCTGTTAAAAGACGACTACCTGCTGAAAATAATTTCCCCATCATGCTTTGATTGGGAACAGAGCCATCGCCCAATTTGGTTTCAAATGAAATACCTTCTTCCATATATAACATTGCTCCAGCCTCGGCAATAACTGTTTCCTGAGGGTCTAATTCAACTTCAACAAGTTGAATATCGTCGCCAATAATTTTATAATCAATTTCGTGTGCTTTCATTATTTAAATTTTGTTTGTTCTGAAAAATAACGAATAAGTACTTCTTTTATTTCTTCTATTCGTACTGGCTTTGCTAAGTAATGATTCATTCCGCTATCGAACGCTTTTGTTTTATCTTCTTCACGTGCATTAGCTGTCATTGCTACGATTGGCAATTTATATCCAGCACTCCGTATTTCAGCCGTTGCCTCGAGTCCGTCTTTTTCGGGCATCATAATATCCATAAAAATAATATCGAAACTACCTTCTTTTAATTTATTAACACATTGTTGCCCGTTATGAGTAATAGTAATCTCATAGCCCAAATTCTTGAATATAGTTTGTGCAACGCGCTGATTAATAATATTATCTTCTGCTAATAGGATGTTTATTTTTTTCTTTAGCTTATTTAACTCGGGAAGTTCTTTTTGTGTAGCTTTTAGATTTACAAAATTGTCTTGTAATATTTCAAATACTTCAGAAGCTTCGTATGGTTTAATTAAGTAATAATCAACACCAGTCATTTTACATTTAACATAATTCCCAGGCTGGTCGTTTGAACTTACAATAGCCATAAAGAACTTTTCTGAAAGACCCTTTTCGTGCAGTTTTCGTGCAAAACCAATACCATCGAAATTAGCATTGTCTTTAATTAATATCAAATGGAATCTCTTATTTTTTTCTTTAAGACTATTTTCTATTTTTTCAATAGGATTATCCTCTGGAGTAATTTGTTCGTTATTTGTTTCGAAGCTTTTAAATGAAAGCCAAAGGGTATTTTCTTCATCTGGATTATCGTTAATAATTAAAACATTTATATGCTTATAATCAACAATTTTAGAAACATCAACATCTTTTTTAAGCTTTTCGTTTGAATATACTTGAACAGTAAAAGAAAACTTAGATCCACTATATTGCGGGTCTTGAGAAATTGAAGAAGGACTTTCAACCCACATTTCGCCTCCCATTAATTCTACTAATTGTTTAGAAATTGTAATTCCTAAACCGGTACCTCCAAACTTTCTTGTAGTAGATCCATCGGCTTGAGAAAATGAGGCAAAAATATCCTTTAATTTTTCTTTTGGGATTCCGATACCGCTGTCTTCGACAGAAAATAAGATAGTTAAGTAGTTTTGATTTTTCTTGACTTTTTCAACGAAAAGAATGATTTTTCCTTCATAAGTAAATTTTATTGCATTACCTATTAGGTTGGATATAACTTGTTTTAATCTGAATGGATCTCCAATAATATCATTAGGTACATCATCTTCAACTTTTGATAAAAGTTGTAAACTTTTTTCCTGAGCTCTAGGATTAAATAATGATATTGTTGCATCAACTTCTTCACGCAATTTATAAGGAGTTTCTTCAATAACCATTTTTCCGGCTTCTATTTTTGAGAAATCAAGGATATCATTAATTATTGAAAGCAATAAATCTGCAGATTTTAGAATTATATTAACTGCATCTGCTTGTTTATCATTTAATTCTAAAGCTTCAAGGGTGTTAGCCATTCCTATAATTCCGTTTAAAGGTGTTCTGATTTCATGGCTCATTTTAGCAAGAAATTCAGATTTAGCTTTATTTGCTGCTACTTCTCTTTTTCGTGCTATTTCAATTGGTGTTATATCGATGAATGCTTCAAGCGAAACGTCCTCATTTTCAATTTTATATGGTATCTCTTTTTTATATATTATTATTTCATTATCGTTATCATCGTAATAAACATATTGGTTCAGGTTATCGGTATATGTAAAAGAATCGCTATCCTGAAAATTTCGAGAAATCAGAAACTGATTGGAAATATTCTTTCCAACGAGCTCATTTTCGTTTTTTAATCCAAAAATTTCAGAGGCAGTTTTATTTAAACTTTTTACAACTTTATTTTCGCCTATTACCATAATCCCTATCGGAAGTGATGCCAGAATTTCACTCATTGCTGATAAGGAATTACGAATTCTCTCTTCTTCTTTATTTCTTTTTCGAATAAATAATATGAATAAAACAATAATAAGAATAAGTATTATGGCTGTGGAAGCACTTACTATTATTGAATTTGTAATAACTGAACTTATTATGATATCAGTTTCAAGTGAAAATACAATTCCTAAATCGTGAGTTAAGATCCGTATAGGGTAATATGCAGAAAGATATTCGTTTTTTGAATTTTCAAATGATACTTTATGTAAAACCGATCCATTGTAACCATTCTTAATATCTTCAGCAATATCATCAATTTTATTAACTGAAATGGTATCATGAGTTAAGTTATTTATGATAATTTCTTCATCAATATTAAGTAACCATTGCCATAAGGTTGTTCCTAAGTGATAATTCTCAAAAACTGAATTAATATAATTAGTAATATCGGTTTTTACTAAAATATTGATTACTTCTTTGCTGTCAACAAATACAGGTAATACATAGGTGTAAGAGCCATCATTGTTAAGATACACTTTTTCTTTGTTTACAAGAACTTGTTGGCGTTGCGAAATGTAGTAATCACTAATAAAGTGGTTGGTTTTATCTTTAAAAAGGCTATATACATTCTTATTATTATCAATAATCTTGATGTTTTTAATAAGATTTTGATACTTAAAATAAAATAACTCCAGTTTTTTTACTTTTAACTCGATTCCCTCTTGATCTTCAAAAAAGTTTGCAATATCAGATGAAAAAACAATGTAGTTAATTTCATTTTCAAATTCATAACCAGACTGTTCAATTTCCCATCCACAAATCTGAGCTTGATTAGACATCATGTCTGTGTGGAAATTTAATTGTTGATTATAGATATGAAAGCCATAATAGGCATTTACACTAAGAATAATAACAATTATTGCCGATATAAGATAATAGTATTTTTTCATAAACTTACACTTAGTATCAATTAATAATTTTCAATAATAACCAATCGGTTTCTCTAATATGAGACTTATATATGGTATACATATTATTTTCAATAAAAAATATCTCTTTATCTTTTCCAGAAATTAAAGATTTAATAGCTTTTCTTAACTGTTTGTTTTTATGATCTAATAATGATGGCTTACTAAATGCATAAATGTTTTCTGTAACAGGCTTGTAATATTGAAACGCTCTAAGCATTGGAATGTTAGTAATTTTAGCAGCTTCTTTAGTACAACAAATTATCTTCCCCTTTTGATCAATCATAATAATTGTTTCTGAATCTGACGAAAAGTATTTCTTTTTCAAGCTATACAAAGTAATATCACCAGATAAAATCCCCAAAAAACGATCCCTATAATAAATAGGTTCAACACATGAAATTATCCAACCTCTTCCGTAAGGATCAGCAAATGGACGGTCAATCCAATAAGCATGGTTTTCAATAAAGGGTTTTTCCTTTGCTGTTTGATACGGATCAAAAATCTTAGGATCTACTGAACTTTTTAAATAATTTGAAACATCGATATATGGATATATTCTCAAAAATGAATTTGTATCGAGAAAATAGATTTGAGCAAGTAATGGTTTTTTTTGCACAGAGTTTATAAAAAAAGAATCCAGATACTCACTGTTTACAATCACTCTTTTTAATGAGGCAGAGAGATTTCTGTTTGAAGGGTAGTATACAGCAGATTGTGAACTATTATAGGTGCAATAAAATATTTGATCAGATTGATAATGATACTTATCCGTTGGCAAACCGCTAATTTCTTTGTCAAAGGGAATCTTATATTGTAATGTACGAGTAAGATTAATGATTTCGTTTTTTATTGAATTCAAATCACTATTTATACTTTCAGCAATATGATTGAGGTGTCTTAAATTTAAATCTTCTTCTTGTAGATTTTTACAAGAAGAAAAAATTGAAAAGATAACAACAAGAATTAAAACCAATCTTTTCATTTCTGAATAGTTTCTTTATAGTAAATAGAGTCTTACAAGTTATAAAAAAAAATAAGACAGATAAAAGTTTTATGATAAATGGAGACGATTTGAATTTAAATGTATTAAATATGTTTATAAACGATGTTTGGTTTCATCGTCGAAAAGTATATTTAAATAATTTTCATAACGCAGTTCACTTATAGAACCATCTTCTACAGCTTTCATAACTGCACAACCTGGTTCATGAACATGCGTGCAGTTGTGATATTTGCAATTTTCTGAGACCCTAAAAATTTCTGGGAAAAAATGAAAAAGCTCTTCATTTTGAATGTCATGTAGCCCAAAACCCTTTATTCCTGGGGTGTCAATAATAAATCCTCCAACCGATAATTCAAACATTTCAGCAAAGGTGGTTGTATGTTTTCCCGATTTATGATATTCTGATATTTCAGTAGTTTTCAAGTTTAAGCTTGGATCAATAAGGTTAATTAGAGAAGACTTCCCAACTCCAGAATTTCCAGCAATAAGGGAGGTTTTGTTTTTCAATAACGACTTTACACTTTCAATATTTATTTGGGTTTTAACCGACGTGGCAAAACACTCGTATCCAGCGTTTTGGTAAATTAGTATAAGTTTGTTTAGATATTCAGTTTGGTGTGCTGAACAGATATCGGTTTTGTTAAAAATTAGTTTAGCTGGGATTCGATAAGCTTCAGCCATTATTAAAAATCGATCGATGAAAATAGGATATGTTACGGGAGAAGCAATTGTAACCATTAAGATTGCCTGGTCTATGTTTGCTGCAAGAATGTGAGTTTGTTTGGAAAGCTTAGTTGATTTTCGAATGATATAGTTTTTCCGATCATGTATATTTTTAATTACTCCAGTTTTTGAGTTTTCGGAAATCTCATATTCCACAAAATCTCCTACAGCAACAGGATTCGTACTTTTAATTCCACGCATTCGTAATTTACCTCGAATATTACATGAAATGAGTTCTCCTGTTTCAGCATCTCTTACCGAATACCAGCTACCAGTTGATTTTGTTACTAGGCCTCTTTTCAAAATTTGATTTTTAACAGCTACGAAAGTATTAAATATTTCATTATTTTTCCCATATTTGTTAGGAATTAAAATATTCTAAATATGATAAATAAAATATTTTCGTATAACGTTAATGGCATTCGAGCAGCCATAAATAAAGGATTTATTGAATGGTTAAAAAAAGCAAACCCAGATATTATTTCAATACAGGAAACTAAAGCACATAAAGAGCAAGTTGAGACAAATTTACTAGATGAACTGGGTTACAAACATTACTGGTTTTCAGCTGAGAAAAAGGGCTATAGTAGCGTTGCTATTTTTAGTAAAAATGAACCTAACAATGTTTATACAGGAATTGGATTGGAGAAATATGATATTGAAGGGAGAACAATTAGAGCCGATTTTGGCGATATAACACTAATTAATTCTTACTTTCCATCTGGAACTACCGGCACTGTTCGTCAAGAGTATAAAATGGAATATCTTTCTGATTTTCAAAAATACATTGATAAACTGAAGGAAGAACGACCTAAAATTATTGTAAGCGGTGATTTTAATATTTGTCATAAACCTATTGATATTAATCATCCGGAAAGGCACAAGAAAACTTCTGGATTTTTACCTGAAGAACGTGAGTGGGTTGATCAATTTGTTGCAAGTGGATTTATAGACACATTTCGTGAATTTAACAAAGAGCCGGAACAATACAGTTGGTGGAGTTACAGGGCTGGATCAAGAATAAAAAATCTTGGATGGAGAATTGATTATCATATGATTTCAGAGGCCTTACAACCACAACTGAAAAATGCTTCAATTTTACAGGATGTTCATCATTCTGATCATTGTCCGGTTGCAATAGAGGTAGACTTTTAATAAATGAAAACTCTGTCAGGATTTTAAATCCTGACTGGATTAGTTATATAAGAACAGTAATTATTTATTCTGACTTCGCTTTCTTTCGTACTCTTTTAAATAAATTTTCCTTAATCGAATCGATTTAGGAGTAACTTCAACATATTCATCTGCCTGTATATATTCTAAGGCTTCTTCTAATGAAAATTTTATAGGAGGAGCGAGTCTCACTTTATCATCTGTACCGGAAGCTCTAACATTGGTTAATTTTTTAGTTTTAGTAATATTTACGCCAATATCACCATCCTTATTATTTTCACCAACAACTTGTCCTTCATAAATTTCCTCCATTGGTGTAACAAAAAATCGACCACGATCCTGCAGTTTGTCCAAAGCATATGCAATGGCCGTCCCTGTTTCAATAGCAATTAGCGAACCTACTTGACGTTTTTCAAAATCGCCTTTATAAGGTTCAAAATCTTTAAAACGATGAGCAATTACTGCTTCGCCAGCCGTTGCAGTCATCATTATGTTTTTTAGTCCGATAATTCCTCTTGATGGCATATGGAAATCCAACAAGATACGATCGTTTTTGCGTTCCATATTCATCATTTCACCTTTTCGCTGCTGAATTATTTCAATGGCTTTTCCTGAATAATCCTCTGGCAAATCAACGGTTAAATATTCAATAGGTTCACATTTTTCACCTGCAATTTCTTTAATAATAACTTTGGGTTGTCCAACTTGCAGCTCGTAACCTTCACGACGCATGGTTTCAATCAATACAGATAAATGTAAAACTCCGCGACCATAAACGGTATGTGCATCTGCAGAACCAGCAGGCTCAACTCGTAATGCGAGGTTTTTTTCAAGTTCTTTTTCTAATCTTTCTTTTAAATGACGCGAAGTAACATATTTGCCATCTCTACCAAAAAAGGGCGAGTTATTAATAGTAAACAGCATACTCATAGTTGGTTCATCAATTGCAATTGGGTCTAAACCCTCCGGATTTTCATAATCAGCAACAGTATCACCAATTGAGAATCCTTCTATACCAACCAATGCACAAATATCACCTGATTTAACTTCGCCAACTTTCTTCTTGCCTAAACCTTCGTAAGTAAGTAGTTCTTTAATTTTTGTTCTTTGAATTGAACCGTCTCTTTTTACAAGAGATGTTTGCATTCCTTGTTTTAGCGATCCTCGTAAAAGTTTCCCGATAGCTATTCGTCCTACGTAAGAAGAGTAATCTAACGATGTAATAAGCATTTGTGGAGTACCTTCATACGATTTTGAATCTGGAATATATTCCAAAATGCAATCCATTAATGCACCAATATCTTTCGTAGGTTTTTTCCAATCATCAGACATCCATCCCTGTTTTGCTGATCCGTAAACAGTCGGAAAGTCAAGTTGGTCTTCACTTGCATCGAGGTTAAACATCAAATCAAAAACTTGTTCCTGAACTTCTTCTGGGCGGCAATTAGGTTTATCAACCTTATTAATTACAACAACTGGTTTAAGACCTAATGTGAGTGCTTTTTGAAGCACAAATCTAGTTTGAGGCATGGTTCCTTCAAAAGCATCTACTAAAAGTAGAACTCCATCAGCCATGTTTAAAACGCGTTCAACTTCTCCACCAAAATCTGCGTGACCAGGGGTATCGATAATATTGATTTTATAATCTTTATAAACTACAGACACGTTTTTTGATAAAATGGTAATACCTCTTTCGCGTTCAAGATCATTACTATCAAGAATTAAATCTCCTGGATTTTCATTTTCACGAAAAAGTTTCCCTATTAATAGCATTTTATCAACCAGGGTTGTTTTTCCATGATCAACGTGTGCTATAATTGCTATGTTTTTGATTTTTTGCATTTACCCTAAAAATTTAAGCGAGCAAAGGTATGTGTTTTTATTGAATATGAAACAGTAACAAGAAAAATAATTAAATGTTTCTAATTAAATTAATTAAGTGCAATAAAAAACCTGCCATAAGACTTAATTATGACAGGTTTGAAATATTTGAGAATTATTAATTATTGGTTTCTTTCATACAGACTAAATGCATTGGTTAAAGCATTTTCAATTTTAGAAGCAAGTTCCTGGTCTCCAAATCGTCTTGAAAAATCGTTTAGTCTTTGCAAATAGTGAACAGATAAACGGAGCTCATAATCTAAACTTGAAATAAATTTTGCTGGTAATGCAAAATAGTAATTTAATTCGAGCATAGTAGTCTCTGCAAACTGAGCAACAATTAAATTAGCTTTCTCGGTAGCACCTACTTTATAATAGGTTTCAATAATATCTAGAATAAACAAATCATATTTAAAATTATATGAAGGCATAATCTCCATGCATCTATCTAATACTTTTTCCGCAGAATCTAATTTACCAATTTTAATAAGCTCATTTGCTAAACGATTAAAATTGTTTCTAATTTTAATTACAGATGTTGTTCTATCAATTGTGTGGTCAATCCAGGTATCAGGATCATTCATGTTACCCCACTTAAAGTCTTCCATTAACTTCTGATACATAATATCTACATCAATTCGACCGGTTTCCAGGTAACCTTTTGAAGGAGTGTTAATAGGCACTAAGCGATAAGCAAATCCTTCTAACTGCAAGTAATTATCAATTCCAATATTACCATCACCAGCAGTTGAAACAAAATAAATAGGACGCTCCCAATTGTTATTTGCTAATAAATCAAGCATCATAAGTTCATTCTTCATGATCCTGCGTTTGTTTAATTTAAATCTAATTTCAGGAACGATTTTATCAGCATCTTCTGGTTTAACAGTTCCGTTTGCAATAACCTTATCAATATCAACAGGTACAATAAATTTATTGGTTGGTAAGTAATCAATCCATTCATTTTGTCCTACTTGCAATTTTGTTCGCTTATCATCTGAAATAACAAAATCCATTGCCTGATCGACAGTTACATAATCGTCAATCCTTTCGTTAATATAAACTACATCGCGAAATCCGTTTAAGTATTGTTCATGTGTCATACCAAATGGAACAGGATCTGAATCATAGGCCTTTCGTTTCATCTGATCTATATACCAATCTGTATTTAATAAAGAAAGATTTACAACACGAACATCAGTTCTTATACCTTCTACTTCCTGCGCATACCAAAGAGGGAAAGTGTCGTTATCGCCATGTGTGAATAAAACAGCGTTTGGTGTACATGAGTTTAAATAGTTTGCTGCAAAATCACGTGCAATATATCTATTTGATCGATCATGATCATCCCAATTCTCAGAAGCCATTACAGCGGGAACTGCAATTAAACAAATAGTTGTAGCTATTCCAGCGCTAACAATAGCGTTTATTTTTTTACTAAAGAAATTGTAAATTCCTAAGACTCCTAATCCAATCCAAATAGAGAAAGCGTAGAAAGACCCTGCATATGCATAGTCTCGTTCACGAGGCTGCAATGGATATTGATTTAGATAAACAACAATAGCAATACCGGTAAGAACAAATAATAAAAGAACAACAACAAAATCGTTTAAATGACGACGCAAATGAAAGAAAAAACCAATCATACCCAGCAAAAGGGGCAGCATGTAATATACATTTCTCGACTTTTGATTTTTCATATGATCGGGTAAATTATCTTGTGGACCAATTAATTTATCGTCGATAAAATCTAGTCCTGTAATCCAATTTCCGTTTAGTAATTCTCCGTGACTTTGCGTATCATTTTGTCGGCCTGAAAAATTCCACATAAAATATCGCCAATACATATGACCTAGCTGATACCTAAAAAAGAACTTAAGATTTTCTCCAAATGTTGGTATTTGTTTAATTTCTGGTTCTCCGTTATAGCCAGTAACAGTAACTTTTTTCCCTGTTATGTCAGCCCATTTTTTATATTCACCTTCATGATCGGGATTTGTTTGGCTGTACATTCTCGGGAAAATAGTTGTAAATCGTTCGTCGTACTCATAAATAGCATTCAGTGAGTATGATTTAATATATTCTCCATCTTTCTGTCTGTAGGTAAATGGTTCTTTGCTATCAACAATTGGTGCATTATAATATTGACCTTTAAATAAAGGACGATTACCATACTGCTCTCTATTTAAATAATGTAAAAGGTTAAAAACAGTTTCGGGATTGTTTTCATCCATTGGAGTATCCGCTAGCGACCGTATAACAATCATAGTAAAACTTGAATAACCAATCATAATTACTGCAAATGCAGTTAAAATTGTATTTAATACAACTTTCTTTTTCTTTTGAGTATAATAAATTGCCCAAACGGTTATTCCTATTAAAAGAAGGATGTAGAAGAAATTTCCGAAGTTATATGGCAGGCCAAATCCATTTACAAACATTAACTCAAAACCTGTTGCTATTTTTACAACACCGGGGATTATTATATACATTATAGTTCCAAGGATAACCAGTGAAACTAAAAGGGCTTTAATAACTCCATTTCGAGAAACCGGATATTTTTTGAAATAATACACAAATACTATTGCAGGGATAGCCAATAAATTTAACAAGTGGACACCAATGGATAATCCCATTAGGTAGGCAATTAGAATTAACCAACGATTTGAATATTTTTCATGTGCAATATTTTCCCACTTTAAAATAGCCCAGAATACCATGGCTGTAAATAGTGATGAAAGAGCATAAACTTCTCCTTCAACCGCTGAAAACCAGAAAGTTTCCGAAAAAGTATACGCAAGGGATCCAACAACACCACTTCCAATTATAGCAATTAACTGACCAGTTCTAAGCTCAGACTCATTCAAAAACATCTTTTTTGCTAGGTGAGTTATCGACCAAAAAAGAAACAAAATTGTAAAAGCGCTCGCTAAACCTGACATTGCGTTTACCATTAGAGCAACATTAGAAACATCACTAGCAAAAAGAGAAAATACACGCGCTAGAATCATAAACAATGGAGCTCCTGGAGGATGTCCAACCTCTAATTTAAAAGCTGTTGCAATAAATTCGCCGCAATCCCAGAAACTGGTTGTTGGTTCAATAGTCAATAAATATGTAGTAGCTGCTATTAAAAATATAATCCAGCCTGTTATACGATTTACAATCTTAAATTTTTCCATCGTTTTCAAATGATTTTAATTCGTTGCCAAATCTAGTTTAATTTCTGATAATTAATGGTTCCAACTCCTAATTTATTGTATAAAAACCAAAAAAAATCTTCTCAATAAACATATTGCCTCGAAAATACGTAAATTAGCCAAATTCTGAAAATAAAATTTATTTATACAATCAATAAACGCTTAGAATAAATGACGAAAAAGAGCAGAAAGAATAGGGTTGATATTGTATATTCTACTAACCCTGATTTCCAATACAATTACGATGAGGAAGAAAAGCAAGGAACAATAGATCCTTCGAAACAAAAATTAAAAGTTTATTTAGATACTAAAGCAAAGAAAAAAGGTAAACAAGCTACATTAATTAGTGGTTTTGTTGGCGCGGAAGATGATTTGAAAAATTTGGGGAAATTATTAAAAACCAAATGTGCTGTGGGTGGTTCGGTTAAGGATGGTGAGATTTTGATACAAGGAGATTTCAGAGATAAGATTGTTCAGATATTGACTTCTGAAGGATATAATGCAAAAAAATTGTAGAAATGTTAAGATTTAAATTAACAGTTTGGCTTTTACTGTTTTTTTTAATTTCGAATAGTTTGTTAGCACAAGACACCGTTAAAGTAATGCATTATAATTTAATGTATTATGGTAAAAATGTTTACGATTGTACGAGTTCAACAAATAATATTGATGATAAAAATCAAAATCTTAAAGCAATAATTCAACATATTAATCCAGATATATTTTCTGTAAACGAATTAGATGGTGAAAGTGCATATCCAGTGTCTGATGATGCAAAGTATTTGCTTGACAATGCATTAAATGTAGATGGTGTTTCATATTACAGAAAAACTGACTTTCCGAGTATTTATTTAGCAAATACTATTTTTTATAATTCTAACAAATTGATTTTAAAGAAAAGTATTCCGGTTAGTTTTTATTACAGTGGATATCAAAAAATATTTAATGTATACAAGTTTTATTTTAATGCAGACAATTTAGAAACAACAAACGATACGGCATACATTTATTGTTTGGTTGCACATTTAAAAGCAGGTAGTGGAAGTACAGAAGAATCGCAAAGAGCATACGAAACAAGTTTGATTATGGATTACTTTGAGTCTATAGGAGAACAAGGAAATTATCTAATTTTAGGCGATTTCAATGTTTATACGCCAACCGAAAGTGCATTTCAAAACTTAATTAATCCCGACAATAGTTTATACACCTTTCATGATCCTGCAAATCAAATTGGGGAATGGTCGTCTAATTACGACTATCGATATTACCATACACAATCGACTCATACAAGTGGAGAATGTCATTCTGGGGGAGGAATGGACGATAGGTTTGATTTTATATTAGCTTCAGATTATATTATGAATGGCACAAATCATTACGAATACATTACAAACTCGTATCAAACAATTGGTCAAGACGGAAGTCGATATAATAGTTCATTAAATACAACGTCAAACACTGTTGTACCAAACAATGTAGCTCAGGCATTATATGAAATGTCGGACCATTTGCCTGTTTATTTGGAATTAGAAATTGATCAAAACCAGGGTGAACCATTAGAAATTTCAGAATCAGCGAATGATAAATTACAAGTTATCTTTAATAATCCTGTTAGTGAAAGTATACACTTTAAAGCTTGTGGAGGTAATATAGAATCTGCTATTATAGAAATATTTTCAGTTCACGGAGAACAAGTTTTAAGTAAAAAAATAAATCTTAATGGTAAATCTTTTGAGGAATCTATACCTGTCTCAGAATTTTCTAATGGAGTTTACTTAATAAACATTTCTGATAATAAGGGGTTATTATATTCATCTAAAATTGTGATCCAAAATTAAATTTGATGCTATACTTTAGAAAAAGCCTATGTCTCATTTTATTTCTAAGCACTTTATTTATTCATAGATCTTTTGCTCAATTTTATTCTACTGGACAAGAGCCATCTTTAGCTAAATGGAATCAGATTAATACTAATAATTTTCAAATTATCTTTCAAAAAGAATTTGAGGATCAAGCACGAAAAATTGCAAATACACTTGATTACTATTATTTTAAGGTTGGAGAATCATTAAATCACTCACCGAAAAAAATATCTGTAATCGTACATAATCAAACAATACTATCAAATGGTTATGTTGCATGGGCTCCCAAAAGAATGGAGCTATTTGCAACTCCTCCGCAAGATATTTCTCCTGATCCCTGGTTAGATCATTTATGTATTCATGAGCTACGACATGTTATTCAAATCGATAAATTAAATCAAGGAATAACCAAATTACTTGCGTTGGTTTTTGGACAACAAGCAATAGGCTTAATTGCAGGTCAATTACCTATGTGGTATTACGAAGGAGATGCAGTATGCACTGAAACTGCACTAACTGAATTTGGTCGTGGTCGATTACCTTCTTTTGAAAGAGGAATAAAAACACATTTATTGAGCGAAGAGAAAAGGTATTCTTTTGACCAGAGTCTCTTCGGCTCGTATACTCGTTATGTTCCTAATCATTACGAATTTGGATATCAG
>JBHOSR010000045.1:0-19788 GCA_042584405.1 Bacteroidota bacterium | reverse complement strand
TGATATAGTTGAGGAAAAATATGAACTTATTGAAGCCATAACTGAAGATGCCGAGGTAGAAATTATGACAGATAATGAAATTGAAATAGTTGAATTTGAAGAGGAAGAAGAAGTAATCGATGAAGATTTGGAGTTTTACGCTGAGGTTGATGAAGTTAAGGATGAAGAAATGGAAGAAACAGAAATTTCAGATGAAGTAATTGCTCAAGTCCCAGCTGAAAATGTATCAACAGCGTTACAAGGTAAAGTTGCAGGTGTTCAAGTTAAGAAAAACAGGAAGACTTTACTAGAAAAAGAAAATGATAAGTCAGAAGAAAAATTACAAAACAGGTTCGCCAGCAAAGAAAATAATTCAATAACTATAAGAGGGAAAATAATAGGAGCAGAAGATGAACTAAGTATTCCAGGAGTTTCAATTGTTTTGAAAGATAATCCTACTTTGGGCACTACCACTGATATCGAAGGTGAGTTCAGTTTAACTTTACCTGATGATGATGAACTGAAAACCTTAATTGCATCATTTGTTGGAATGAAAACAACTGAATTTGATTTAGCAAGTGATACTAACTTGCTTGTTTATATGGAATCTGAAGTTTTAGAAATGGATGAAGTTGTAGTTGTTGCATATGGTGTAAGCAGAGAAGAAGATGAAGGTAAAACAATAACTTATGCAAAACCTCCAAGTGCGGTAAGCAAGGTGAAATATAAACAGCAAATAATAGAAAACCTTAATTATACAAAATTAGCTGATTATCCAGGTAAGTATAAAATCAAATTATCCTTTACTGTAGCTTCTGACGGTACTGTACATAGCTTCATATTTAAGAATGTACCAAATGAAACATTTAGTTCAGAAATAATTAATGTTATTAAAGAATTAGGGAGGTGGATTCCAGCAATTAAAAATGATGAAAAAATTTCAACTACCGTAAATCTTACTCTTAAAATTGAAATATAAAGGAGTATTATTTTAAAAACTAGGAATTCTTTATATTCTCAATTACACTATCCAGATATGAATACATGCTATTAAAGAATTGGTATCTGCTTTTTTCTGCAACTTTACTTATTAATGTTGACTTTCGAATAATGTTATTCAGCCAATCTTCAGTTTCCTTGCAATAGGTTGCATTAGAAGTATTCATAGTATTAAAGGAGAGATGACCAATATAAACTGCTTTGATATTTCCGAGATTTACATGAACACAATTATTAGTTAACTCGATTTCGCTAAAATATAAAGAATAATTATTTTCATTTTCATCAGATTGGTTATCATCAAGATTTTTTGTACCAGCTTCTGCCTGTTTTTCTATTTTCTTTATTGAATTGTACAATGATTCGCAAACTTCAATAGCATCTTCTTTACTATTAAATACTCCTGATGCCCAGAAAAACTCGATTTGTTTAACAGTACTGGTAAGTGTAGTATCTGTCCAAATCTCTATTGAAGGTATAGAACAGTATAAGTTATAAATTTCTTGGCCCAATTTCATTAACTCTTTTGATACAATACTTGAATCATATTTAATATTATCGAGTGATGGAAGATTAAGAATAGCTTTCATCCAATATAGCATTTTAAAACTTGCAATCTTATAAGAGTTTATATTATGAAATATTGGAATGTCTTCGCATGCATATGTAATCATTGGTTTATTAGCAGCTTTAATAATTTTTAAATCATCTCTAATAGAAGTAAGGTATTTTTTAAAGCTGTTTTCACCTTCCTCCATTAATGTATAATTAAAAGTCACATTACCAGATTCAAGGTTTATGAAAGAATCGAATGATATTTTAAAGTGATTGCATAGCGTAACAACTTCATCAAAAGTTAAGGATGTTTCTCCTCGAAGTCTTCTATACATGCTGTCGGTGCTGATTTCCAGCAGTTCAGAAAGCTCATATACAATTGATGTGCTTGCCGGGATTAAATCTTTAATTCGATTCAAAAATTCTAATTGCTTTTCTGTAACCTTAATTTTTTCCATAAATAGTTACAAATATTCATAATATGATAAGTTATTAATTGCAAATTATGACATTTTGATTAATTATTTGCAAAAAATGCAAAAATAGTTTCCCCCGAATTGAATTCAGCTATTAATTAGTTTTTGTTGCAAAAAATAAGAAATGCCGTCTGAAACTCCGTTTTGATTTACCTCCCTCATAGAATAAATTTAATTATAATTTGAAATTTTTTAAGAGCTAAAAACAAGTTTTAGTATGAATCTAAAAACAAAAGCTATGAAAACTAAAAAATTACAAAAAATTCTGATCGTTTGTCTTTTAATTCTTTTAATTCCATTTATTGGTTTTAGTCAGGATAGGGCAAGCATTGCAGTAATAGGAATAGACTGCAGAGGAATCAAGTTAGGTAATCTTTCAATGGAGAATTTAGTACGTCTTGAGCTTGAAAAATCTGATATCTATGAAGTGCTCGATAAGTATGATGCTTTTAATATTCTAAATGAAAATGGAGTTGATGTTGCTAATTGCTATGGTAAAACTAAACTTGTTGAGGTTGGTGAGTTACTGGGAGTGGACAAAATATTAACTGGTAATGTAGATAAATTTGGAGATAAAATCATTTATGTATTTAGAATGATTGATGTTAAATCGAAGAAGATTGAGAAAACCAATGTAATGGAATATCTGGATTTGGAAGAAGAGATTCAAACAATGACCAGAATTTCTATGAATTACTTACTTGGAATTGAAAATGACCCATTACTTGTTGATCTTCTTATAAATTACGATCAATTAGTTTCAAGTCCCAAAACCACAGTTAAATTGAACGGTCCACGTATGGGTGCATCTATTACGACAGGGGAAACCGGTCAAAGACTAGGCGATCCATTAAATAGAGGAGGTTATAATATGTATCCGGTCACTTCAATATTTGGATATCAATATGAAATTCAATATCTGAGTTCGGGTGATTTTCAAGCATTAATTGAAGCAGTAGGAGCTATTAGTGGATTAGAAGCTGGAAATTTTATTCCATCTATTTCATTAATGAATGGATTTCGTTTTAACAAAAGAGGATGGGAAATTGGTGTCGGGCCAATTTTTAGACTTGCAAAAGTAGCAGAGGGTTATTACGACAATGATGGTAACTGGAATTTAGCAGCTGATATGCCTATTGGTGCAAATTATGACATTGTTGAAGGAATTGATAGCAGAGGAGATTATGAAGTATCAACAAGTTTAATAATAGCATTTGGTAAAACATTTAGATCTGGTTATTTAAATGTTCCGCTTAATATTTATTATGTTCCTAAAAAGGAAGGAAGTACTATTGGCTTAGTATTTGGATTTAATATAGCGAAAAAAACAAATGGAAAACGATTGTAAATTTTAGGTTAGTTAATTAAATAAAAAAGCTCCTTAAAAAGGAGCTTTTTTTATCTTAAAATAGTTTCATTTCGGTTTGGTCCAACTGATATAACCTTAATCGGAACACCAGTTTGGATTTCAATATATTTTATGTAATCTGTAAATTCTTTGGGCAAATTATCAAATGAATCAATTTTAGTAATATCTTCTTTCCAACCACTAAATTCTTTATAAACTGGTTCTAATGGTTCGTTTACCTCATAAGGTAGATAATCTATTTCTTTACCATTAAAAATATAGTGCGTACAAACTTTAATGGTATCGAATCCAGTTAAAACGTCGGCTTTTGTAATTATAAGTTCCGTTACTCCATTAAGCATAACTGCGTATTTCAGTGCAGGTAGATCAAGCCAGCCGCATCGTCTGGGGCGACCTGTTGTTGCTCCAAATTCATGTCCTTGCTTTCGAAGGGTTTCTCCTTCAAAATTTTCGAGCTCTGTAGGAAAAGGACCGCTTCCTACTCTAGTGCAATAGGCTTTAAATATTCCAATTACATTTCCAATCTTGTTTGGAGCTACTCCAAGTCCTGTGCAAGCTCCTGCACAAATTGTATTCGAAGATGTTACAAATGGATAAGATCCAAAATCAATGTCTAGAAGTGTTCCTTGTGCGCCTTCAGCTAAAATTAGCTTGTTTTCATCTAAATATTTATTTACTTCATGCTCACTTTCTATAAGTTTAAAAGATTTAATAAGATCAATTCCTTTAAACCAGCTATCTTCATATTCTTCCAATTTATAATCGAAATCGAACAGATTTAGTAAGTCCTTATGCTTATTAGTTAAGAAATCATATTTTTCTTTAAATCTTGGATTTATAATATCTCCAATTCGCAATCCATTTCTCCCTGTTTTATCCATATAAGTTGGTCCAATCCCTTTTAAGGTAGATCCAATTTTAGTTTTTCCTTTAGCTGCTTCAGAAGCTGCATCAAGAATTCGGTGCGATGGTAGAATTAAATGAGCTCTTTTCGATATGAATAAGTTCTTTTTAATATCAACATTCATATCCAAAAGTTCTTTTATTTCTTCCATAAATATTACTGGGTCAATTACAACTCCGTTTCCAATAATATTTATTGTATCAGGTCTGAATACTCCTGATGGTATGGTATGTAATACATGTTTAATATCGTTAAATTCTAACGAATGCCCAGCATTTGGACCTCCCTGGAAACGTGCAATTATATTGTATTTCTGAGCTAAAACATCAACAATTTTTCCTTTACCTTCGTCTCCCCACTGAAGACCTAATAATACATCTAATTTCATCTATCTTATATTATATAATTACAACAAAAGCTTAAAATTAAAAAAATCCCCACGTTATGTGTGGAGATTTATAAATGTTTTATAAACTATTTATTAACTTTCTTATTTAGCCTTTTTTGTCTCACAATCTTTACATGTTCCATAGAAATATAAAGAATGATAACTAATGTTGAAATTCATCATGTCTGACGCGGTTTCCTGTATTTCATGAACACGTGGATCACAGAATTCTAATACTTTTCCACACTCCTGACAAATTAAATGATCGTGCTGACTGCAATTATGGGCTTTTTCGAATTGGGCAATATTTTTACCGAACTGGTGTTTAATTACAAGATTGCTCTCTAGTAAAAGTTCAATGGTATTATACAAGGTCGCTCGACTAACTCTGTAATTTTTATTTTTCATTGAAATATACAGAGATTCGATATCAAAATGATTATCACGAGAATATATTTCATCAAGAATAGCATAACGTTCAGGAGTTTTCCTGTGTCCTCGCTTCTCGAGATATTCAGTAAATATTTTTTTTACAGTATCCTTTGTATCACTACAAATCATAAACAATCAATTATTAGGATTGCTAAAAGTATGCATTTTTTTTGTTATTTAGAATTAATTTAAAGAAAAATTACTTTGCTATTTCTTCGTTTCGTTTTACTGAATCAACTCCCTTGATTTTACTAATGTTCATAATAAGATTGTTTAGGTCTTTAACATTATGAACATATAATTCTAACTCGCCTTCGAAAATACCATCATGTGTTTCAATAAAAATTTTACGAATATTTACGGTGAGTTCGTTTGAAATAATAGCAGTTATATCTGAAGTAATACCGATACGGTCAATTCCACTTAAAGATAGTTTTGCGAGGGAAGAAAGGTATTTTTGTGATGTCCATTTTGCTGGAACAATATAGTTTCCTTCGCTTGACATTAATCGAATTGCCGTAGGACATTTCGCTTTGTGAATAATTACAATATCCTTCTCTGGATTCTTATATCCGATAACTTCATCACCCGGAATTGGATTACAACATTTTGCTATTTGAATATTGTAACTCTCTTTATTAGAGTTCTCTCTAATAATTACAGGATTTTTATAATTAAATTTTTGTTTTTGTTTTGGAATTTCATTTTCTTTTTTCGTTTTATTTGAAGAGGTAGTTTTAGATATTTGCAATCCCCAATACCGAATTATTTTGTTCTTGGTATTTTTCTTTAATATTTTCTTTAGATTATCGAGTTTTATTATGCCACTACCAATTTTACTATAAAGCTCATCCTTACTTACGACTTCGAATTCCGGAATTATTTTTTTAAATACTCTTCCACTTGGATGCACTTTAAGTTCTTTTAATTTAATTTCTAAAATTGATTTTCCTTTTTGAATACGGTCTTTCGTTTCAGCCTTTATGGCATCAGTAATACTAGTTTTTGCTTTAGCAGTTTTAACATGACTTAACCATTCTTTTTGAATTTTTTGTTTATTTGAAGTAATTATTTCAACCTGATCGCCACTTCTTAAAATATGATTTAATGGAACAAGTTTATGGTTTATTTTCGCTCCAATAGCCTTGTTACCTATTTCACTGTGTATTTCGTATGCAAAATCAAGCGCTGTACAATATTTAGGTAAAGTTTTTAAATCTCCTTTAGGAGTAAATACCATAATCTCTGCTGAAAAGAGATTCATTTTAAATTCATCAAGAAATTCTAATGCGTCGGAGTTTGGATTCTCGAGCATTTGACGGATCTTTTTAATCCACTTATCTAGTTCACTTTCACTTGATTTTTCTCCTTTATATTTCCAGTGTGCAGCGAAACCCCTTTCCGCAATTTCATCCATCCTTTTTGAACGAATCTGTATTTCTACCCATTTACCATTGGGCCCCATTACTGTTGTATGTAAAGCCTCATAACCATTTGCTTTTGGAGAACTTATCCAATCGCGTATACGGTCTGGTTTTGGAGTATATATATCGGTTATAATTGAATAGATCTGCCAACATTGCGCTTTTTCAGTTTCACGGTTTAAAGGTTCGAAAACAATACGAATAGCCATTAAATCGTACACCTCTTCGAAAGGTATACTTTTTAATTGCATCTTATTCCAAATTGAAAATATCGATTTTGGACGTCCGCTGATATCAAATTCGATTTTGCTACTTTCAAGCTTTTCAATTATTGGTAACGAGAATCGATTTATTTCTTGTTGACGTTTTTTCTCATTTCCTATTATTTTATTCAGTAATTCATCAAATATAGCTGGATGCCTATATTTTAAACTCAGATCTTCGAGTTCAGTTTTTATAGCGTATAAACCCAGCCGATGTGCAAGTGGTGCATAAAGGTAAATCGTTTCGCCTGCAACTTTTAACTGTTTGTTTGTAGGCATTGAATCGAGAGTACGCATATTATGCAGTCGATCTGCCAGTTTTATTAGAATTACCCTAACATCATCAGATAATGTTAAAAGCATTTTTCTGAAATTCTCAGCTTGTAGCGAAGAATGTTTATCGAAAACTCCAGAAATTTTAGTTAATCCATCAATTATGGAAGTGATTTTTTCACCAAAGACATGTTCAATATCTTCAAGCGTATATTCTGTATCTTCAACTACATCGTGCAATAACGCACAAGCAATAGAGATTGCACCAAGTCCAATTTCAGCAGTAACAATTTTTGCAACAGCAATTGGATGAACAATATATGGTTCACCCGATTTTCTTTTTATTCCTTTATGTGATTCTTTGGCTAAATCAAAAGCTTTTCTAATAAGCTCAATATCCTTGACTTTTACATGTTTAGAGCAGCTAGATATAAGATCCTTATACAGCTCTTCTGCATAAGATTCTTCATCAACAATATTCATTTTTACTATAGAATCACTACTGCTCATAAAATTCAATTGCTTTGTTTATCACAAATTTAATGAAAAAATGATGAAAATGTAGCTGGGGCGTTAACTTATTACGGATAGATAACCAGAATGTTGCCCCTTTTTTCAACTATTTGATCGTTGGGTGATTTTATCATTAGATAATAAATATATGAACCAGCAGGAGCTGATTTCCCATTTGGTTCATTACCATTCCAGGGTTTTGAATAATCACTGGTTTCAAAAATCACATTTCCCCATCGATTATAAACTCTAAATTCGAAATCTTTGGGGATAAATGAGAACTTTGGTTGAAAAAGATCATTTATTCCGTCTCCATTTGGAGTGAAAGCTTCTGGTATATACACTTTTGGTTCTAAAAAAACACATGCAGTGTTCGATTGGCTATAATCACTTCCTATTGAAGCTTGTTCTCTTGCGCTTATATAATAACAAAACTGACTGTTGTTTTGTAAAGTTTCTATGTTATCATCAAAACTATTTAAATTCGAGAGAGTTCCGATTAATTCAGGGCTTGAATTCGCTACAATTCTATAAATCTCGTAATCTGTTGATATTAAACTCCCTTGTTTGTAAGTATTCCAACTTATATTTACATCAAACTCGTCAATTTCTGCCTGTAGTAAAATATTATTGATAATTTCAGAATTTGTTGTTGGATTGCCACACGCATTTACGGAAACTAGCTTATAAAAATTTATTTTACTATCAGGGTTAGAATTGGTATGGGTTGCATTTATTTCTGTACTTGTGGTTGTATATGTCTCAAGAGTATCATATATGCCGGTTTTAGTATCCGATCTTAAAAGTTTATATACTTCTAATTCAGAATTTGAAGCAATCTCGAATTTAAGATTAGTATTACTCCCATCAGCAATAGTAGAAAGAGAGTTAATATAACTAGGACTTGCAGGCATTTGTGTGTATTTGTATATAGGATTTGAATAACTAGTTGAATCCTGACCTTGCCATTGTGTTTCGATGTAGATACTATGGTTAGTATTTTCTAAAATGTTTGGAACCGCGTATACGTTATTACTTGGATCAACGTTTATTGTACGTAAAAAAGCACCTTCAAAAATATTGATAATGAATTGAGACGGAGTCCAGTCATTAGCAGTAAAAGCAGAAGTTTCTAGGTCGTCCCAAGCTAAATTCATTTCTTTTAAGCATGAATCATAATCATAAGTTAAGTAAAATGTGGAGACTTTATCCGTTCGTATTGATGAGTTTATTTCACTTTGAATTTTATATGAACGGGGTTTAATATGTGCCCGGGCACTATAATCTATAAAACTAGTAACGGTTGGATCAGTAATTGTTTGTAAGGGTGATAAATTGCTGATTTCTAAACTATCTCGAAAAATTTCTAAATTATCAACGCCTGTATATTCCCATGATATTCTAACATGCCCTAAATTGTTTATTACACTAACATTTTTTATCTCTAATGTTTGTGCTTTTATTTCAATTCTTAATGTAAAAAAAGAGATTGAAATCAATATAGGAACAAGTAATTTACGCATTATTTTATAATTACAAATCTAAAACGAAAATACAAAGATTAATTATATTTACCTGCGATAGTTTTAACTAAACTATCTTCGTGAAAATATTTATTTGCAATAAAATTAATTTCTGCAGGAGTAATAGTTTTAATAGTTTCAATCTCTTTTGTATAAAAGTTCATATTAAGTCCCAAATCAATAATATCTTTAAAACTTGATGCTATTTCAAAAGGACCATCGAATGATCGTAATAAATCACCTAACATATAATTTTTAACTAAATCAAGTTCTTCTTGACTTACCTCTTTTTCCCTGAGTTTTTTTATTTCAGTTTTAATATCTTTAATAGCATTTTTAGCTACAGAAGCTCCAACCTCAGATAATATAACTAAATAATCCCCATGTTTTAATGCAATCAGTACCGAGTTTATTCCATATGTATACCCCTTTTCTTCGCGAATAGATTTCATTAAACGTGAACCAAAATATCCTCCAAGTAGAGTATTTACCATGTTAAGTTTGTGATAATCTGGATGGTTTTTATTAAGGCTTAATTTGCCCACACGAATAGCTGATTGAGTTACATTTTCCTTCTCAATTACCGATTCTAATTTAGCTTGCTTTGGGATATCAAAACTTAAAAAGTCAGGTTCAGCTTTGCTTTCCCATTCTATATTTCCCAAATATTGATTTACAAGTAAAATGTCTGAATCATCAATTTTGCCAGAAATGATAATTTTGCAGTTGTCAGGATTGTAATATTTCTCATGAAATTCAATTAAGTCAACTTGATTTATATTATCAAAATCATCAATTTGAGTTTTGATTCCGTATGGATGTTCGTTACCAAATAGTTGTTCATTGAATTCTCGCTGAGCAATGTTTGTAACTTTTTCTAACTCGATTTGAAATTTTTGTTTTTTCTTACCAAGAAAAGTAGAAAGTTCATTTTCATTAAATGTTGGATATTTTATTACTTCATCAAGTATTTGAATAGTTTCAGGCAAGTATTTTCTTAGAGTATATAGCGTTATATTACTAAAATCTTTAGTAGGTTGGGCATGAATAAAAGCGCCATAATAATCCAGTTTTTCAGCAATTTGTTGAGAAGTTAAATTCTTTGATCCTTCAACTAACATCTCGTTTACTGTAGATGCAATAATAGATTTTTTCTGATGCCAATTACCAGCTTGAAACACAACATCTATTTTAAGAACATCTTGTGTGCCTGCGTTTATTATATAGGTTTTAATGCCATTTTCAAGGACCGATTCCTGGGGTGCTGGGATATCAATATGTTCAATATTTTTAAAGTTAGGTTGAATTACTCTATTCAATTTCATTGCATTAATTTTTTAGATCGATAAAAAAGTGTTGAAGCATTAATCATAGTAAATAATTTTGAAGCAACGAATTGTATTTCATCTTTAGTGACGCTGCGATATTTTTCAATTTCTAGATTAATGCGATTTGCGTCACCTAGTAGTTCGTGATATGATAAGTCTATTGCTTTATTTAAAGAGCTTAACTGTCCAAATTGATAAACCGATTCGAATTTATTCTTAACTTTTTGTATTTCATAATCACTAATATTGCCTTTTACTATTTGATCTAGTTCATGGTTAATGGCGTGCTCAGCGTCTTCTAAAGTTATTTGATCCATTAATTTCCCGGTTATAATAAACAATCCAGGATCTATATCTCCAGTTATAAATGCATTGATTTCACTAAATAGTTTTTTTGTTTTTACCAAATTCTGATATAATCTTGAGGATTTCCCATTTGCTAATAGATCAGAGATTAAATCTGTAACGTAATATTCTTTTTCTAATTTTGAACTCATATGAAAAGCTTTGTATATTGCGTTAAAAGGAACATTCCTTTCAACGGTATGAGTTCTTATTTCTTTTTGCTCTGGTTCTTTCAGTAATTTTCTTGTTGAAATTTCTTTTTTTAGAATTGGGTTAAACCATTTTTCTGCTAAAAGCTTAATTTCTTCAATTCTTATATTTCCTGCAATACAAACTATAGCATTATTAGGAGCATAATGTTGATTAAAAAAATCTTTTACATCTTCTAATTTGGCATTTTTAATATGTGAAATATCCTTACCTATTGTAGCCCACTGGTATGGATGATCTTTATAAGCAAGAGGCCTTAATAAAAGCATTGCATCACCATAAGGTTGATTTAAATATCTTTGGTTAAATTCCTCAATTACTACATTCTTCTGAATTTCTAATTTCTTTTCTGAGAGATCAAGACTAAGCATTCTGTCAGATTCAAGCCAAAAAGCTGTTTCAATATTTTCCTTAGGTAATGTTATATAGTAGTTAGTAATATCGTTTGTGGTGAAAGCATTGTTTTCTCCTCCTGCATTTTGTAATGGGGTATCATACGACGGAATATTAATACTCCCTTCAAACATTAAATGTTCAAATAAATGAGCAAATCCGGTTTTATCAGAATTTTCGTCTCTCGCACCAACATTATATAAAATATTAAATGCTACTAAAGTAGTTGATGGATCGTTATGCACTATAAATTTTAATCCATTTTTGAGTGTGAATTTTTCAAATTTTATCATAGGTACACTATATTGACTAATTACAAACATAAATAATTAATTTAGTAAGATATACGTTGTGCGGATAAATATTAATTATTCTCAGGGATATTGAAAAAAAATGATTTTTTTTACAATCTTGTTAAAATTTAAATAATAGAAAAAAAATATGTCGGTAATTTCATCGTTGATAAAGCGTTTCCTAATATGGCGTGTTAAGAATATCGATGATAGAAAGTTTATGATGTTTTTAAGCATTGTAGTAGGAATAGTTGTTGGTTTTGCTGCAGTAATCATTAAAAATTCGGTACATCTTATTCAGAGTTTACTTACAAACGATTTTGCCGATCAGTATCATAATTATATGTACTTTGCTTATCCATCCATTGGTATTTTGTTGGTTTACTTTTTCACAAAGTATATTATAAGAAGACCTGTTGGTCATGGTATTCCAACAACTCTATATGCAATTTCTAAAAACAATGGGAGAATAAAGCGGCATAATATGGTTTCATCAATAGTGACAAGTGCACTTACAGTAGGTTTTGGTGGATCCGTTGGATTAGAGGGACCAACTGTTGCAACTGGAGCTGCTTGGGGATCAAATATCGGAAGGTTTTTCCATTTAAACTACAGACAAGTTACATTACTTCTAGCTTGTGCGGGTGCTGGAGCGATGTCTGCAATTTTCAAGGCACCTATTGCGGCAATTGTTTTTGTCCTTGAGGTTATTATGCTTGATTTGACTATTTCATCTTTACTACCTCTTTTATTTGCATCTGTAACAGCAGCAATTACTTCTTACCTTTTTTTAGGAATGGATGTGTTGTATCCGATAGAAGTGGTTGAGAAATTTAGTATTAATCAAATTCATTATTACATACTATTAGGAATTCTTGCTGGCCTTGTTTCAGTTTATTTTACGCGAGTTTATAAATTCTTACAAGACTGGTTCGATAAAAAAAGTAACAGTTTTTATAAATGGATCATTGGAGGATCAACTTTAGGACTACTAATATTCTTTTTTCCTTCGTTGTATGGTGAAGGATATGAAGCAATAAATGGATGTTTACATGGAACAAATGATCATTTATTTAATAATAGTTTATTCTATAATTTGAGAGATAATATGTTTTGGGTGTTTAGTATTTTTGCTTTAGTTATTTTCTTTAAGGCAATTGCAACATCAGTTACATTTGGTGCAGGTGGTATAGGAGGAATTTTTGCACCAACATTATTCATTGGTGCAAACACAGGACTATTATTTGCTCAGGCAATTAACTATTTTGGAATAAAAGAACTGTCATACAGCAATTTTGCTTTGGTAGGCATGGTTGGTCTAATATCAGGAGTTTTACATGCACCACTTACAGCTATATTTTTAATTGCAGAGATAACAGGTGGTTATGGATTAATATTACCATTAATGATTGGAGCAAGTATTTCATTTGCAACCACACGACTGTTTGAAAAATACTCAGTTTATACCTATCAGTTAGCAAGAAGAGGAGAATTATTTACACACGATAAAGATAAGGTTGTACTTTCAATTCTTAAAGTTAATAAGTTAATTGAAACGGACTTTTTAACAATTTGCGAAGAAGCAACCTTAGGCGATTTAGTTAAAGTTATAGCTAAGTCGAAAAGGAATATTATTCCTGTAATTGATAAAGAAAAAACATTATTGGGTATTGTTTTTATTAATGATATTCGCGACATCATGTTTAAAAGGGAAAAGTATGATACAGTATTTGTTAACGAATTAATGTTTATGCCATCACCTATTGTTACGCCGGATGAGTCAATGGAAGATGTTGCACAAAAATTTAAAATAACAAGTAATTATAATCTTCCTGTTGTTGATAAAGGCAAATATATGGGTTTTGTAAGCAGAGCAAATGTATTTTCTGCCTATAGGAATTTATTAAAGAAATTCTCCGAAGATTAATTTTTTATAACTTTAAGGATCTTTAAACACATCATTTTGATTACTTTTGCTTAAGTAATAATAATTTCAAATGCTCTCATTTATAAATTTAAAAAGGCAGCGATTTTCACGACAAGTTTTGATTTGGCGAAATAAAAAAATAAGCGAAAAAAAATTTGTGCTAATTTTAAGTTTTATTGTGGGAATTCTGAGTGGTTTAGCTGCTGTTCTTCTGAAATCAACAGTACATTTTACACATCATTTTCTTACAGAGGGCTTTGCGGAAGGATTCAACTTAACTTTATTAATTTTTCCAATTAGTGGCATTTTTCTTACTGTTTTATTTGTAAAGTATTTTGTTAAAGATAAAATAGGGCATGGCGTTTCAAGAATCTTATATGCTCTTTCTAAAAATAATGGGCGACTTAAAGGACATAATAATTATTCTTCTATTGTAGCTAGTACATTAACAATTGGCTTTGGAGGATCTGTGGGAGCGGAGGCCCCCATTGTTTTAACTGGAGCATCAATTGGTTCAACACTAGGCCATTATTTTCGTCTAAATTTTAAATCAATTGCATTATTAGTTGCTTGTGGTGCTGCAGGAGCTATTGGAGGTATTTTTAAAGCGCCAATAGCAGGAATGATTTTTACTCTGGAAGTTTTAATGTTAGATTTAACCTTAACTTCAATAGTACCTTTATTAATATCTTCGGTTACAGGAGCAACTGTTGCATATTTTCTGATGGGCGAAGGGGTAGTTTTATCTGTTGTAAATACTCAACCCTTTGAATTGAATAATATACCTTTTTATATTTTACTTGGATTACTTTCGGGTTTAATTTCTTTTTATTTTACCAAAACTACTTTGCGAATAGAATCATCTTTAAAAAAGGTTAAAAATACTTTTATTAAGATATTATTAGGAGGAGCTGTATTAGCAGGTTTGATATTTTTATTTCCTTCGCTGTACGGTGAGGGGACACAAACATTACAGTCATTACTGAACGGAAATACTGAAGGGATTCCAAAAGATAGAATATTTGCATTTGTAATGCAGAGTGATTGGTATTTATTAGTGTATTTAGGGATGTTACTTTTACTTAAGGTAGTTGCAATGTCATTTACGAATGGAAGTGGAGGTGTTGGAGGTATTTTTGGTCCAACCTTATTTGTTGGTGGAGTTACAGGTTACTGGTTATCGCATTTTATAAATTCTTTTGGTTTTGTAAAACTACCTGAAGGCAATTTTGCTCTCGTTGGAATGGCAGGTTTAATGGCAGGAGTAATGCATGCTCCTCTTACAGCAATATTTTTGATTGCTGAAATAACTGGTGGATACAGTCTTTTTATCCCCCTAATGATTACATCTACAATTGCATACATTACAATACTTTGGTTTACCAGACATTCTATTTATACTCAAAGGCTAGCAGAGAGGGGAGAGTTGCTAACACATCATAAAGATGAGGTTGTTCTTACCCTAATGAAACTAGAAAAAGTTATAGAAAAAGATTGTATAACAGTAGGTGTTGACGATTCTCTTGGTCAATTGATTAAAGCTGTTTCAAGATCAAAAAGAAATATCTTTCCTGTTTTAAACAACGAAGAAGAGTTGGTAGGAATAGTACTTTTAGATAATATCAGAGAAGTAATGTTCGAAAGAGAAAAGTATGAAGACACTTTTGTTTCTGATGTTATGATATCGCCACCCGAAGTAGTTGATGTGAAAGACAATATGGATGTTGTGATGAAAAAGTTTAATTCAAGTGGTTCATGGAATTTACCTGTACTAAAAGAGGGCAAATATTTTGGTTTTGTTTCCAAATCAAAAATCTTCAATTCTTATCGTGATGTGCTTGTTCAGGTTTCCGAATATTAACTTCAATTTACTTTAATCAAAAAAATCATTAAATTTATTGTGTTAAGGCTGAAATTCTTAACTAGATAAATTAATGGCAAAGAGAAGTTTATTATTACGTTTTCTTATTTGGCGAAAGCAGAAAATCAGTCAACGAAACTTTATACTTATATTAAGTTTTATTGTTGGCTTAACCGGTGGTATAGTAGCTCTAATACTTAAAACCTCAGTTTTTTATTTACATGAAATTTTGCTTGAAGATAAAGGATTTGATGAATACAATTTATTAATTTTTATATATCCATTTATAGGAATAGCATTAACACTTTTTTTCGCCAAATATATATTACGCGATACGGTTAAGCATAGTATTGCATCCATTTTATATGCTATTTCAAAACGAAATAGTTTAATGCGGGCACATAAAATCTTTTCGTCAATTATTGGTGGAATCTTAACTGCCGGATTTGGAGGTTCCATCGGATTAGAGTCTCCTATAATATCATCAGGATCATCAATTGGTTCGAACGTTGGACGATTATTAAAATTAAGCTATAAGGAGGTAACTCTGTTATTATCTTGTGGTGCAGCGGGAGCAATTTCAGCAATATTTCATACTCCCTTAGCTGCAATTGTTTTTGCGATAGAAGTATTGTTACTTGATTTAACTCGATTTAGTTTAATTCCATTATTGATTGCTTCGGTAAGTGGTGCAATTGTTACCAATGTATTTTTCCAGGATGAGATTCTATTTGAATTTATTTTAAAAGATCCTTACGAAGTTCATCATACTATTTTTTATATACTTCTGGGTATACTAACAGGATTAGTATCGGTTTATTTTGCTAAGGTATTTTTTAAAGTAGAAAGTATAGCCAATAAAATGCCCGACATAAGAAGATTATTCGTTGGAGGATTAGTTTTAGGCGTTATTATATTTTTGTTTCCACCATTATATGGCGAAGGTTATCAGATAATTAAGGCTATTTTTGCAGAGAATTTTTCGACTGTGATGGAAACCAATATTAATTTGGAACTAGCAAATTATCAATGGTTTTTCTATCTCTTTTTTCTATCGCTTCTTTTATTAAAAGCATTTGCAACTTCAATTACAATTACAAGTGGAGGTGTCGGAGGAATTATTGCTCCAGCCTTGTTTACAGGAGCTATTGTTGGAATGTTGTTCTCTCATAGTTTAAACTTATTGGGTTTAAATATATCTGAAAGTAATTTTGCATTAGTAGGAATGGCGGGAGTTTTAAGTGGATTGCTACATGCACCCTTAACTGCTATTTTTCTTATTGCAGAAACTACAAAAGGTTATGAGTTGATTGTACCTTTAATGTTAACTTCTACCATATCATTTGTGACCGTTAAGTTTTTTGAACCTAACTCAATTTTTACGATTCAGTTAGCTAAAAGGGGAGAATTAATTACTCATCATAAGGACAAAGCAGTATTGAATTTCATGAAACTTAAATCGGTTATAGAAACTGATTTTACAACAGTTGATGTAGAATCAAATTTAGGTGATTTAGTAAAAATAGTTTCAAAATCGAATAGAAATATGTTCCCTGTTACCGATGATGATGGGATTTTGAATGGAATTATTTTAATGGATAATATTCGTGAAATTATGTTCGATAAGGAAATGTACGAATCAACCATGGTAAGTAATCTCATGATTTTACCTCCAGCATATATAAGCTTTATGGACACAATGAAAGAAGTTATCGAAAAATTCGAAACCACAGGTGCATGGAATCTTCCGGTAATAGAAAATGCAAAATACATTGGAATGGTATCTAAGTCAAAATTATTTTCTGCATATAGAAACTTACTCTTGGAGATTTCCGACGAATAATTTGTAAAAGTTAATTTTGGATTAAACCTGATATTTTATTGTATAATTTCTCAAGATTTAAAGGACAAGCGATAATATCATTATATCCTAAATTTAATACTTTAGTCTGATTTGATTCAGAAATATCAGGAACTATTGCTATTGTTGGTATATGCTGGTTGGTTGGATCATCTTTTAATTTATCTTGTAAGGTGATTTCATTAGTTTTATCACTATATAATATGTGTACTATGGCATCAAAAGAGTTTTTAAATAACTCATTTTGAACTTGTTCGATTGATTCGACCTTTATGATATTATATTTATTTTTTAACAAACTCATTAAAAAATTCTTTGTTGGGATGTCGTCCTCAATTACTAGAATATTTGGTCGTTTTATATTTTCTGCATTTTTGCTTTCATTTATAATATATACCTTGTGTTTAGGATTCACTTCAATGAAATCTTGAAATTTCCTGTTAAAGATTACGGTGAAAACTGAACCTTCACCCTTTTTGCTTTGAAAGCTTATTTCTGCACCATTTAGTTCAAGTAGCTTTTTTGCAATTGACAATCCAAGTCCAATGCCTTCATATTGCCTTGTGTATCCATATTCTTCTTGTGAATAGGGCTGAAACACTTTTTCTTTATACTCTTCTGATATGCCAATTCCAGTATCTTGTATTTCTAAAATTATATCAGATTCATCATTACTTAATATAGTAATTTTAACAAAACCTTTTTCAGTATATTTTATTGCATTGTTTATTATGTTAGTAACTGCATTTAGTATACTTTGGTTGTCACCAATAATTTCAATATTTTCAGTTTTTTGTTCAATGACTAGATCTAAATCTTTGCGCACAATTTCGTACTTATACTCATCAGCTATTTTATCAATAACATTTTTTAAGTTAATGTGATGAAATGAAATATCATAGTCACCAGCACTAAGTTTAGAAAAATCAAGCATCATATCTAAAGTACGTTCTAATCTTAAAGAAGCATCAAAAATAATTTGAAAAAACTCCCCTGTCCTTGAATCTATGGTATCTTTTAAATTGTTTTTAATTAGATTCGTAAAACCGTTTATTGCATTTAATGGTGTTCTAATTTCATGCGAAACATTTCCAATAAAAATATCCTTTATTTTACTTGATTTTTCAGCTTCGTTTTTCGCTTTTATTAGCTCAACCTCATATTCTTTTAATTTGCTAATATCCATCATCATCCCCGATATCTCACTACCCATTAAAGAAGCACTTAGCATTATATTTTTCTTAATACCTTGTTTAGTAATGAGCTCTATTTCAACATTAGTTACCGAATGATGTTTTTGTAATAAATCTATTAAATCTTTTCTTGAAGCTTTCTTAGTATATAGAGTCTCAATATTAACTGATTTCAATTCGTTAAAATTCTCATAACCAAGCATCTCACACAAAGCATCGTTAGCATAAGTAATCTTCCCATCTAAATGTGATGAATAAACACCAATGAGTGCATTTTCAACCAGATCTCGATATTTTTTTTCTGACTCTTTAAGTGCAATTTCCGCTACTTTTTGCGCCGTAATATCAATAATATAGCCTTCCAGATATATGAGTTCATTGTTATCATTATAAATGCCTATTCCATTCTCAAAAACCCATTTAATATCTCCTGATTTAGCTTTTATTCTATAATAAATTTGAAATTTCTTTGATTCGTTTAAAGCCTTCTGAACATATTCATTTACATAATCTCTATCTTCTGGCACAATTAATTCAGCATACGAAATAGTTTTATTTTGTAATATATCCTCTTTAAGATAACCCGTAATCACTTCAATTCCATCATTAAGATAAAGCATTGTCCAGTTTTCATCATTTTTACATCTATAAACTATTCCATCCAGGTTACCAATTAAAGTAGATAACTGTTGTTGTTTCCTTTTCAATACCAATTCACTATTTTTTCGTGATGTAATGTCAAGGTGTGTGCAAATAACTTTCTCCGGTTTATCAAATTCATCTTTAATTATTAGTGCGGTGGCTAAAACCCATATAAACGAATTATTCTTATGTTTAAACTGGAACTCTTCCTCAAACTGAGTTATTTCCCCTTTAAGATATTCTTGAAGCTTTTCTTTTATGTGATATGAATCTTCAGGATATATTCTTTTTTCCCACTCCAATATGGAGTTTGATATCTCAATATTTTCATAACCAATTTGACGTTTCCATTCATCAGAGTAAAAAACCTTTTTATTTTTTAAATTCCATTCCCAAAAACCAATATTGCTTGATTTTGTTGCTAGCTGAAGTTTATTTTTAATATTTTTTATTCGTTCCAGGTTTTCGAACTGTTTTGTATTAAGCTTTATAAGTTTATTCAACTTCTGTTTTGCCAGGAAGTAAATTAATACGGAAGATGCAAAAACAAAGAACCAACCTTTATACGATTGAATTTTAGATAAAATAGCTGAATCTTTTTCGAAGGTTAGTAACACTGAATCAGAAATTATAATCC
>JBHOSR010000044.1:0-19837 GCA_042584405.1 Bacteroidota bacterium | reverse complement strand
AATTTTTTAGCCTCTATAATTCGGTCAGCTAATTCATCCTCAGTGATTTTGTATTTATCGAGTATTTTATTATTGTTATCCGATTTTAAAAGAATATTTTGTCCATGTTCCCAATTTCCACCCTCAGTGATGTTGTAATAATCAATAATTAAATCGGCCTTATCACCTAATACCTGTTTTAATTCGTTAAATGTCCATATATAAAATTCACCTTCTACACCTTCACTATCGGCATCTAGAGATGAATAAAATCCACCTTCTTCTGATGTAAGTTCTCTTTGTATAAATTCTAAAGTTTCAGTTACAATGATCTCATAATTAAGATTTTTTGTTTGTTGATAAGCATTTGAATATAAGCTAATAAGTTGTGCATTATCATACAACATTTTCTCAAAATGAGGAACTTTCCAATATTCATCAACAGAATACCGTGCAAATCCACCTCCAATTTGATCATAAATTCCACCGTTAGCCATTTTATCTAATGTTGAGGTCACGGCAAGTAAAGCATCAGCATTATTTGATAGATAATGATAGTGCAATAAAAACTGATAGCCAATCGGTAAAGAAAACTTTGGAGCACCATGATGTCCTCCATTGGTAAAATCTATTCCACGTTTCCAGAATTTGAAAATATCTGTTAAGTCATTTTTTAAAAATTCTACGTTTTGCTTATTTGAATATTCAATTTCACTTGTTTGTATTCCTTGAGTAAGTGCTTTGGCTTGTTGCTCAGTCTTTTCAGGATTTTGTTTTACAAAAGCAGATACTTGTTTTAGCATATCGAGCCACTGATCTTTTGGGAAATAAGTGCCACCATAAATTGGTCTACCATCAGGTAATGTAATGCAATTAAGAGGCCAGCCTCCACGACCCGCAAGCAACTGAACTGCATTCATATATACCTGGTCAATATCTGGTCTTTCTTCTCTATCAACTTTAATTGCTATGAAGTTTTCATTCATATAATTTGCAACTTCTTCGTCTTCGAAACTTTCATGTTCCATTACATGACACCAATGACAAGCTGCATATCCAATACTAACAATGATTAATTTGTTTTCTTTTTTAGCTTTATCAAGAGCTTCTTTACCCCAGGGATACCAATTAACAGGATTATGTGCATGTTGAAGTAAATAGGGACTGCTTTCGTTAATGAGCTGATTTGTAAATTTATGTTTTGCTGCTTTCATATTATCTTTCTTCTCTTGCGATTGTCCACACGATGATAAAGTAAGTAAACTAAATAATAGAACGGAATATAAAGTTCTCATATAAATTGCCATATTAATTGGCAATAATGAAAACGTCTACTTAATCACTTTGTTCAAAGCAGCATTTTGATTCAAAATGTCATCAAAAAAAAACTGCCTGAATAATTTCAGACAGTTTTAGCTTTTTAGAGATCAATCCGTTTAACTTCCATATTTGTCGATTATTTCTTGTTTGGTTTTTCCAAGAATATCATACTTTTTACCAACTTGTATAAATGCATCCAATGCTTTTTCGAGATGGTGCATTTCATGTCCGGCAGAAATCTGGGTTCTGATTCTTGCTGCTCCTTGAGGAACAACAGGGAAGAAGAAACCTATTGCATAAATACCCAAGTCGAATAAATCGCGAGAGAAATCTTGTGCTAATTTAGCATTAAACAACATTACTGGAACAATAGGCGTGTCGCCATCTTTTAAAACAAAACCTGCTTCGGTTAATCCTTTTCGCCAGAATTTGGTATTGGCTTCCAATTTATCACGTCGTTCTGTACTTTTTGAAAGAATATCTAAAACACGTAAAACTCCACTAACTACTACAGGTGCAATGGTATTTGAAAATAAGTAAGGACGTGCTTTTTGTCGACACATCTCAACAATTTCTTTACGACCTGAAACACAACCACCAGATGCTCCGCCAAGAGCTTTACCAAATGTAGTTGTGATGATATCAATTTTACCCATTACACCACACTTTTCGTGTGTTCCACGTCCTGTTTTACCAATAAATCCTGACGAGTGCGATTCGTCAACAAATAACATAGCGTCGTATTTCTCACAAAGAGCGACCATTTCATCCAGTTTAGCGGTATCACCATCCATGGAATAAACACCATCGTTGATGACAACTTTAAGCCTTTTGTTTGAATGCAATTGTAATTTCTTTTCGAGGTGAGCCATATCAGAATGCTTAAATGTATCATGTTGAGCTGCACATAATCGCATACCATCAATAATAGAAGCATGTACTAATCTGTCAGAAATCATTACATCTTCACTGGTAAGAATTGCTTCGAAAACGCCAGCATTTGCATCCATACACGATGGAAAAAGAATAGTATCCTCTGTTCCTAAAAATTCGGTTACTTTATTTTCCAGTTCGCGATGAATATCTTGAGTACCACAAATAAAACGTACTGATGACATTCCGTATCCACGATTATCAAGTCCTTCATGAGCTGCTTTTATAACTTCAGGATGGCTTGAAAGACCGAGGTAATTATTTGCACAAACATTAATCACCTTTTTAGGTGCAGATCCTGTTGGAAATTCTACTTCAATTTCAGCAGCTTGTGAAGAATGAATAAACCTTTCTTGCTTAAACAATCCGGCTTCTTGTATAGAGCTAAGCTGATTTTGATATAATTCTTTAATTTTATTTGAATATGCCATAATATGTTGGGTTAAAATGAAACATAAAGCCATCAATAAATGATGGCTTAATATTTATAGAAATCTCTTTACCAATTCTTCAATTTTATTTACTGTGTCGAAAGCTTCTGGTGAAGCATCTGCATCAGGAATAGAGATATTGTACTTGTTTTCAAGAAATCTTTTTAAGGAAACCATTGAAAATGAATCAACGATACCACCAGAAATAAGCGGTGTCTCAAAACTTACATCATCATTTTCTTCGTCGCAGTATTCTTCAATAACATATTCCAAAATAACCTCTTTCATGTCTTCCATAATAGTATTTGTTTTTAAGCCTGTCTGCCGACAGGCAGGGTTTTTAATTTATTTTTAGTTATCTATAATTTTAGTATTAATCATCTTCTAAAGTAGAAATATCACCAATTTCCTCGCCCCATTCCTGAGCGTGCAATACACGACGCATAATTTTACCGCTTCTTGTTTTAGGGAGCGAATCTCTGTACTCAATTTCTTGTGGCATAGCTAAAGGTGACAATTTTTTACGAATAAAATTCATAATTTTCAGTTCAAGATCATCGTCGGCAACAAAACCAGGTTTTAAAGTTACAAAAGCTTTTACAACTTCCATGTTAACATCATCTGGTTTTGCAACAACTGCAGACTCAGCTACTGCTTCATGCTCTAGTAATGCCGATTCTACTTCGAAAGGACTTACTAAATGTCCTCCAGTATTTATAACATCATCATCACGTCCAATGAACCAGTAATAACCATCTTGATCAATATATGCACGGTCACCAGGTAAATACCAACCATTTTCAAATTTTTTCTGGTAAGTTTCTTCATTTCTCCAATAAGTTCTCATCATAGCAGGCCATCCGGGGCGGAATCCTATTAATCCAGGTTTTCCAATTTCATTTATTGGTTCAAAAGTTTTAGTATCGAGAACAGTAGCTGTAATTCCTGGGAATGGTTTTCCCATTGATCCAGGTTTTATTTTCATTCCTGGATAATTAGTAAGCATCATTGATCCTGTTTCGGTTTGCCAGTATGTGTCGAGAAATGCTTTTCCAAATACTTTTTCTGACCAAATTACAGCTTCAGCATTTAATGGTTCACCTACACTAGCTAAATGACGTAATGAAGAAAGATCATATTGTTTAATAATTTCTTCGCCAGCTTTCATCAATGATCGGATAGCAGTAGGAGCAGAGTACCACATAGTTATTTTTCTTTTCTCGATAAATTTGTACCATGATTCGGCAGAGAATCCTGTATCGAGAACACATTGTGTAATTCCAAGACTCCAGGGTCCGATAATTCCATATGAAGTACCTGTAACCCAACCCGGATCTGCAGTACACCAGTATATATCATTGTCTTGTAAATCTAAAACCCACTTGGTTGTTAGGTATTGCGAAATTAAAGAGTAATGTACATGTTTTACTCCTTTTGGTTGTCCTGTTGTACCAGAAGTGTAATGCAATACAGAAGGTGATTCAGCTTTTGTTGGAAAAGATTCGAAATGTTCAACTTGTTCGGCTTCTTCCATATTAAAAGCAACTTCTCTTTCACGTAGTGGTTTGCTGCCATCATAATCAACCAAAATGATATGCTTTAAATAAGGCATTTGATCAAGAATTTTACGAACTTTCGAAACATGCTTTCGTTGCGTAATAATTGCTGTTGTTTGAGCATTATCGAGACGTACATGTAACGATTCATCGCCAAATGCAGAGAATAAAGGTTGTGCTATAGCACCTAATTTTAATATTCCCACAAAACCAATATATAATTCAGGGATTTTATCCATAAACAGACATACTCTGTCTTCGGTTTTTATACCCAGATCTTTTAAAAAAGATGCTATGGTATTGCTTCTTAAACGAACATCGTTAAATGTGTATTCTTTTTCTTTACCTCCCAGACCTTCCCAGATTAAGGCAGTTTTATCAGCTTTTCCTTGTTCACAAATTCTATCGGAACAATACCAACCGATATTAATATTATCACCGTTTTTATAACCAAGTTCTTTTTCGGCTATTGACCAATCGAAATTTTCTAATCGTTTTTCGTAGGAACCAATGTTTGACATAATAGTTTTAAATTTAGTTTTTTAGCCTGCCTGTCGGCAGATAGGTTTTAGTTATTATTGTTTATGATTACGAATGCGTGTGCCAATTCTTTTGTATGACTAATTGATACATGGATGTCGGTAACTTTTAATTTCTGAGCTATTTCTTTAGCTACACCCGATAATTTAATTTCAGGTTTGCCTAAATCGTCGTTTTCAATATCAATATCTTTAAAAGTAATTCCATCTCTCCATCCTGTTCCAAAAGCTTTTAATAAAGATTCTTTTGCTGCATAACGAGCTGCAAATCTTTCTGCTTTATTTTTAAACTGAGTACAATATTTAATTTCGTTTTCAGTAAAAATACCCTCAATAAAAGATGGTTGTTTTTCCAGTCTTTGTTTCATTCTTTCAACTTCGAAGATATCGGTTCCAATTCCTAGTATCAAAACTGTAGGTGCTTTATTATCAGTAATACAAGTTATAATCTATTTGTTTTTAAGGCTCAGTAAAATAGAATGTATTTTTTATAATAAATATGTTTTATAACACAAGTGAATTTCATTCATGAAACACTCGAAGTATCAGCAAATTAAAAAAGGTGTTATAGAATTAACAGATAATTTAAAATGATTTTATTAAAATTAATTTTGAATTTAAATTTGCAAATGATGGAATCAGAATTGAAATTTTAACTAGCTTACCTGATTAATAAATCGTAATATGAAAAAAAAGTTCAAATTTTTCATAGAACAGTTTGTTTATTAATAAAAAGCTTTTATTTTTGCCACGCAAATCACCAATGTGGTGTTTTTAAAATTCCTCAGTAGCTCAGTTGGTTAGAGCACCTGACTGTTAATCAGGGGGTCGTAGGTTCAAGTCCTACCTGGGGAGCAAAAGGTCAACAGAAATGTTGACCTTTTTTTATTTATATCGTTGTTATTCAGACTTAGTTTTACTAAATTTCAATGTCATCAAAAATTTAGTAATATGAAAAAATTCACTTCTCAAATTCTATTTTCTTTTATTGTTATTACAATTGTAGTTTCAAGTTGTAACAACAAGGAATTTAATAAAAATGACATTAAATCTGCGGGAAAAATTATTGGATTAAATTACACTGATACTGAGCGGGATTCTTTGATTGATGATCTTAAAGTAGCTCTGGAAGATTTTGATAATATTCGAAAAGTTGAACTTGAGAACAGCATTGCACCTAAAGTAATTTTTGATCCTCGACCAACTAATTTTAAAATCACAAAAAAACAAAAGGAAAATAACTGGAATATACCTAAGAATGTAAAATTGCCTAAGAATAAGAATAAACTTGCCTATTATTCTGTATTAGAGTTAGCGTCTTTAATAAAATACAAAAAAATTACATCAACAGAGTTAACTAAATTTTACCTTAAAAGATTAGAAAAGTATGGTGACACTTTAGAATGTGTAGTTACAATTACAAAAAAGCTAGCTTTAAAACAAGCAAAAAAAGTAGATAAAGAAATTGCAAATGGTAATTATAAAGGACCTCTTCACGGAATTCCATACGGGATAAAAGATTTATTTGCTGTTAAGGGTTATAAAACAACATGGGGTGCAACTCCTTATAAAGATCAAGAGATTGACTATACAGCAACTGTAGTTAATAAACTTGAAAAATCAGGAGCAGTATTGGTAGCAAAACTAACATTGGGAGCTTTGGCTATGGGCGATGTTTGGTACGATGGAGTAACAAAAAATCCGTGGGACTTAGAACAAGGTTCAAGTGGATCATCTGCAGGATCGGCATCGGCAACAGCAGCAGGATTAGTTCCATTTGCTATAGGAACTGAAACATGGGGATCAATTGTTTCTCCAGCAACAAGATGCGGTGTTACTGGTTTACGACCAACTTTTGGTCGTGTTAGCCGAGATGGCGCAATGGCGCTTAGCTGGACCATGGATAAAATCGGTCCGATTTGTAGAAATGCTAATGATTGCGCAATAGTATTTGATGTTATACACGGCAAAGATGTTAAGGATCAAAGTACTGTTAGCTATCCTTTTAACTATAAACCAAAATTGAATTTATCAAAATTAAAGGTAGGATATCTAAAAAGTTTATTTGAAGAAGACCATAGAGGCAAAACAAATGATTCAATTTCCATTAATGTATTAAGAGATCTTGGGATTAATCTGATTGAAGTAAAACTTCCTGAAAATATACCAGTTAGTTCATTAGCTATAATTCTTGAAGCAGAAGCCGGAGCTGCATTCGATGAGCTTACAAGAAGCAATAGAGATGATGAATTGGTAGCACAACATAAATATGCATGGCCAAATATTTTCAGAAAATCGAGATTTATTTCTGCAGTTGAATATATACAAGCAAGCAGAATTCGCACTATTTTAATTGAAGAGTTTAATAAAATAATTAAAGATTACGATGTAATTGTGTGCCCATCGTTTGGAGGAGATCAATTGTTAATGACAAATTTAACCGGGCATCCTTGTGTTGTTGTACCTAATGGTTTTGATGAAGAGAATCATCCGACAAGTATCAGTTTTATAGGGAATTTGTATGATGAAGCAACAATATTAGCTTTTGCAAAAAAATATCAAGACAAAACTGAGTTTGACGAACTCCATCCTGCATTCTTTAAATAACAATCCGGGCAGGTATTAAGAGAAAAGTTAAATTAATAATCTTCAATTATTTTAAACTCGAAAGGAATTTTTACCATCTCTTCAAATTCTTTGCCTGATTCGAGCATATCATCATCTACCTCGAGGTAGTTCCAAATTATGGTTAGCTTTTTCCCTTTTTCTTTTATTAACCTTTCAAGCACATATAAAATTTCGAGAAGCATTGTAGATGTCGCTGAATTATAATACTCAAGCCTGAACTCAATTTTCGTTTCATCATTTGGATCTTGAATATATTCATCGAGCCAAATAAGCGCAGGATCGAAAAAATTTCGAACTTCTTCAGGGAAAGATTTTCCAAAAATTAGAAACTTCCCTAACTGTTTGTCGAAATTTATTCCAGGAGAATCGTTTGTAGCGCTTATCGTTAATGGTTCCATAATACTGTTTTATAAAAGGATATGATATTAAAATTCAGCTTCTTCAAACGAATGATATTCAAAAGGAAGACTAACTAATTCAGCATATTCTTCTCCGGCTTCTTTCATATCATCATCAATTTCTAAATGATTCCAAGATATTGTAACTTTTTTGCCATTTTTGTAGATTGTGTCTAACAAATTTAGAATTTCTAAAATAATTAATGAAGAAGATGAATTAAAATACTCCATTTTAAATTCAAAGTATGTTTCTTCATTGGGATCTTTAGCATATTCTTCAAGCCATTTAAATACAGGGGTATAGTAAATTCTGCTTTCTTCGGGGAATGATTTTCCTTTAATCTCAAATTTTCCTGAATTTTTATCAAAATAAATCTTTGGAGTAGCACTGGTGCCTTCAATGTTTAACTCATTCATTGTAATTAAGATTTTAAATACGAATCTAATTTAGATAAAAATAATTTAAGTTTAATAGGTTTTAAAATAAAATCATTACAACCAACTTCAACAGATCTTTCTTTAGCATCTTCTATGTTTAAAGCTGTTTGTGCAATAATTGGAATATCTGTGTTAATCTCTTTTATTCGTTTAGTAGTTTCGAAGCCATCAAGTTTAGGCATATTAATATCCATTAAAATCAAGTTAATTTGCGTATTTTTTTTGAAAATGTCAATAGCCTCTTCACCATCTTTTGCTCTTAATATTTTTACATTAGTAGGTTTTAGAGCTTCCACAAGGAAAATGTAATTCATATCAGTATCTTCAGCAATAAGAATTGTCTTTTCACTCCACTCATACGTACTTTTGATCTGTGTTTTTTGTTTAGTAACTTCAAGTTTAATTCCAATAACTAATATATCATCTAACTGTACATTTTCTCCTCTCCAATCTTTAATTGTTTTATCAAGAATTTGTTTTTGTTCCTCCATAGGTTTTTCGTGGATATCTAATATTAATTGTTGGAAATACCTCGACATATACTTGCGATTTTTTGGTCCTCCAATTTGATCATAATATCCGTCTGAGAACAAATATATGATATCATTTTCCTTGTAATCTATCTCGTGATTAGTAAATGATTTATCTGCATTATTATGAATACTTGCAGGCATTCTATCACCTTTAATAATTTCTAAGTTATTATCCTTTATCATGTATAAAGGATTATGTGCTCCTGCAAACTGTAGTTTTTGTTTTTCAGGATCAATTATGCAAAGTGCAATATCAATTCCATCTTTTGATTCGTTGAAGTCATTAGACTGATGAAGTGATTCAATTATATAACTACGTAGCTGATTAAGTATTTCGTTGGCTTGTAATGAATAAATATGTTTGTTTTCTACAATTTTTGTAACAATCTCATTTAAAAAAGCTGTGCCTAACATACTCATGAATGCTCCGGGTACTCCGTGTCCCGTGCAATCAGCTGCAGCAATTATTATATTTCCATCTTTATTCATCATCCAATAGAAGTCGCCACTAACAATATCTTTGGGTTTAAAAAGAATAAAATGTTCAGGTAAACTTCTTCTAATGAAGTTTAACGGAGGTAACAGTGCGCTTTGAATACGTTTTGCGTACTGAATACTATCTGTAATGTCCTTTTTTTGCTGATTTGCTAAATCGCGTTGAGATTCAATTTCTGTTTTTTGGAGTTTTATTTGTTCGTTTTGTTCTGCTAAAAGAACGTTCGCTTTCTTTTTAGCCCTAAATTGTCTCAATAGTAAAATAGTAAAAAGTAATATAAGAAATAAAATAAAAATAGTACTAAACATAATAATACGTTTATTCCTTATTTCTATTTCTTTTTCGCGTATGGTTAGTTCTTTTAATTCAAGTTCAATCTGTTGTTGTTTTGAAATTTCTTCTGTTTCTTCTAATGTATTTTGAGTTTTTTCAAGTTTATCTGATGTTTCCGAAAGGGTTTTTTCTGTTCTTATTTTTTCACTTTGGGCTTTTTGAACCTCCTCTTTTGACTTTTCTTCAATTTCTTTAATTTGGGAAGACTTAATATGCTTGTCAATTGAAGCATATTGTTCAAAATACTTCATCGTATTTTCAGAATCGCCTAATATCTCATAATTTTCCGCCAGCATACCATAACATGTTCTTACTAATTTAAGACTGTTAAGTTCTTGGGCGATGCTTAACGCTTCATTAATATTCTCGATTGCCTCCTGGTTTTTAGATAGATTTTTTAATACAGTTGCTTTGTTCATTAAGCCGCTGTAAGTACCATCCTTTTGTTTAAGCTGACGAGCGTATTGTAAACCTTTTTCAAAATTGATTAGGGCATTTTGATAATTTTCTTGATCTGAATAAATGAGTCCAAGATTATAATAAATGGATTTTGAAGCATTTAAATTATTACTAGAAATATTAATTTTTAGTGATTCAGAAAAGTAGTTTATTGCTTCACTATACTGCTCATTTTCCCAGTATATATAGGCTATTTTATTAAGAATATCAGCTTGCTGATTTAAATTGTTTGCTTCCCGGTATTTTTCAGCTTCCGATTTATACTCGTTTATTTTATTTTGAACTGAAGGTTCAAGATTTTGACCAAATGCATGAAAATCAATTAGAAAAATTGAAAAAATGAGTAATATGATATGTATCTTTTTAACCATGCAATGGTTTATTCAACATAAAATTCAATCGTATTTTGATTTTTATTTCCTAATTTATCTATGGATGTAACCTTTATTGTATATAGTTTTTCTTTTTGAAAACCGGTAATTAAACTTGTATATGCTTTGTCTGGTGATCCGTTTATTGAATATAGCATATTATGAAATCCTACAGATGAATCAGTAGATGATAAAAATAGCACAACATGATTTGGATAAACATCGTAGTTTTTATCTCCAATTCTTTTTGTATTATCGGATAAGATACTAAAACGAAAAAATATTTCCGGACCTGTATTATCTTCAACACAAATAAAAGTATTTGTAGTAGAGTTATCTACATTATCATAGCCTGAATAAGTTACAGAGTGGATTCCTTCGTCAGTAATAGAAAAAGATTCTGTGTATTCGATTATTTCCTTATTGTCGATACTATATTCCATTCTTTTATATCCCGAAGCATCATCATTGGCAGCAAGCCGAATTTTGGTGTTGGATGTAATGTAGGCTGTATCTCTAGAATTAAAATTTGGTCCTCTGAAAGAATGTCCAAGCGTAGGACCAGATAAATCGACATAAGATATGCTTGACTTGTTAGTCATAATCGTCTTTATAGACTGGTTGTTAACATTATCGGTAACAAAAGTTTGTATTCTTAATTTTCCTGATTTTGATAAATAAAATGGTTTAGTGTATTCTATAAATTCACTACTGTTAATTGAATATCGAATTTCTTTAACACCAGCTTTGTTATCCATTGCAGTAAGTTTTACTTTGCTGCGCCCCGAAGAATATTCTTTTCCATTAGCAATAAAGGTATTACCTATTAACTCATCAACAATTAGAGGTGCTGTTTTATCTAAATAAAAAGTATATTGTTTTTCAGTTTCTTCATTACCCACATTATCAATTGAATAATAAGTAATTGTATGTTCACCTTCTTTTAAGCCAGAAATTACAATAGGTCTGTTATAATTATAAAGCGTTCCTCCATTTAATGCAAAAACTGTTTTCTTAATCTTTGAGTTTTCATCAGAAGATTCCAGTGTAATTTTTGATCGAGGAGATATAATATCATTATAAAGATCAGGATCAACAGAAAGTTTTGTAGTTGGTTTTGTAATATCAATTTTAACATAGATCAGTTTAGGTTTTTCTGCATTACCTACATTGTCAACTGAATAGTACTTAATTTTATAAAGTTTTTCTTCATTAAGATCAATGGGAGAATCCAGTTTTTTAAATGCCTGACCGTCCATTGAAATATATGTATTTTCTAGTCCTGAAGTAGCATCATAAGTATCAAATTCGACACTTATTTTTTCTCCAAAATAGTATAAGGTATCCTTTTTGTAATATTTTTTAGTACCAAACTTAAAATTAGTTTTAGGAGGTCTACTATCAGAATACATTTCAAATATTACATCTTCTAACGGATATACTATTTCTTTTGTAACGGTATCAACTTTTGAAGGCGATCGGAAAGTATTATAACCTTCAGTATCAAAATACATTGGATTTGCATATTTTTTAGATCCAGCGCTAGGCACTAATAAGTATGATTCTGCATTAGCATCTGATGAAGTTGCAACTCGAAAATAGATCGGTAAATCTTTATTTGCATACAATTTACCATCTGCTGCTTTGTATATCTTTTTTTTATGTTTTAAAGGTTCTTGAGATTTTGTTAAGTTTGGAACTAACAATACAGCAGTAACAACAAAAAGAATGATTTTAATAGATCTCATAATTATTTAGTTTACTTAGAGCTTTAAATCTTTTATTTATACGTTTAAGGTTAAAAAGGTTTTATAAATTTAATAATAAAACAGGCTTGTTGCAATCAATTTATTTTATAAAAGCTATTTTCAAATCAAATTATCTGATTAATGTTATTATTCCAGAGATTCTTTCGGCACCATTTTTCAAATTAATAATATAATAGTATGCATCCATTGGAAGTTCTTTTCCATTATATGAACCATCCCAATATTGTGATTCTTCGTATCCCTTAGAATAAAATACTCGATTACCTGTTCTATCAAACACTTCTATCTCGGCATTAGGATACAAACCTCTTAAATCAATTTCCCATTTATCGTTATAACTATCGTTATTAGGGCTAAATGCAGAAGGAATATCAATACAAAAATCATGAGCACTTCTAACAATAAATGACGTATCAATTTCACAATAACTGGAATCATTAATTAAAACATCATAAATTCCTGATCTTATGTCTAAAAGATTTTCCTCATAACTACCATCATCCCAGTAAATTGCGTATGGTAATCGTCCTCCAGCAATATTTAAATTAATATATCCATCTTGAATATCAGGACAAGTTGGTTGTCTAACTTCAGGATTTATTACTAATAACTCGGGTTCATCGATAAAAATACTTGTGTCTAATCCGCAATCATGTAAATCGGTAATATTAATGTCATAAATAGCCTCTTCAAGCATGGTGGCCGAAGTTTCTGATAATCCATTCGACCAGGTATAGGTGTAATCAGGAGTACCTCCAAACATACTTAATGAAATATATCCATCGCCCATACCAAAACATGTTATATCTTCTTTAGTAACAGTTAATGTTAAAGGATCGGGTTGCGTTATATCAACATTAGAAATTTCTATACAATTATTAACATCAACCACAGAAATTGAATAATTTCCAGGTCCAAGATCTGTGGCCAAGCTATCTGTAAATACAGCAGAATGGCTCCACAAATAAGTATATGGTATAGTACCTCCTGATGGAGTAATTACAATTTCGCCATTATTATAACCAAAACAAGTAATGTTCTCTGATGTTAAATTATTTTCAATTGCTTCCGGTTCTATTATTTCAGCAAAATTAGTAACTGAACAATTATTAGCATCGGTAACTGTAATATAGTATGTTCCGCTTTCTAGACCATAAATAGAATCAGTTGTAGCTCCATTTGACCAGTTTATTATATATCCTCCGTTACCTCCTGTAATTTCGGCATTAATTGTACCATCCTCGAAGCCAAAACACGTATTATCAGTTTCTGATAAAATAGCTTCTAATAAATCAGGTTCAAAAATGACCGCGGTATCATATAATTTACAATTTTTTGCATCTGTTACTGTTACAAAGTAATTTCCACCTGACAATCCATTTTGATCCTCTTCATCACTTACATATCCGCTACCATCTGGTGAAGACCATGTATAAGTATATGGAGTTTCTGTATTTCCTCCAGTTACGGTTAAGTCAATTGATCCGTCTCCATCTTCAAAACAAGTAACATCAGTTGAACTAATTGACGACAAATACAATGGAGGTTCATTTACATACGCAGAGTCATTAATAACACAGCCCCTCCAATCAGTCACGGTTACATAATAAACTCCTCCAGATAATCCTGTTTGATCTTCAGCAGTTGCAACCAGTCCTGATCCATCAGGAGTAAACCAATTATAAATATATGCAATTTCGGTGTTACCACCTGAAACAAAAAGATCTAAGATGCCATCTGCATCGCCTGCACACGAAATATTAGTTGAATTAATACTATCAATAAGGATTGAATCTGGCTCATTAATAATGGTTGATTCAATAGAAACACACCCAACCAGACTTGTTACCGTTACAGTATATAGTCCTGGTGATAAATCTGAAATGATTGCTGAAGTTTCACCTGTTGACCATTTATAAGTACTAAGTCCAATAGCATCAACTTCGGCCCAACCATTATTTTCGCCATAACAACGCACATGGTGTGGGAATACATCTAAAGAAGTTTGTGGAGGTTCTTCAACTTCAACAACAGTATCTTGTGCACATCCTTTCCAGTCAGTTACGGTTACATAATAAAGAGCTCCATCTAAACCATAAATTGAATCGGTTGTTTCGTTAACAGACCATTCGTATGAATAGGTGCCATTTCCTCCAGTAGGATCGAGAACGATGTATCCATCACCAGCACCGAAACAAGATACACTTCCAACAGTATCTATTCCAGGAGTAATCCTTAATGGTTGGTATATTGGAACAGAATCTATTTTAATACAAGACTGATTGTCTGTAACTGTTACAGTATATAACCCTTCCACAACTCCTGAAACTGTTGAAGTTGTTTGGCTAAACGGATCATTCCATAAATATGTAAATATGTTAACTCCGTTTTCTGCTATAACTTCAGCACTACCATTTGTTGAATCCTTACATTGAACACTATCTACATTAAAATAAGTATCAGCTGTTGGATGCACGGTTATAGAATCTATAACTACCGGACCATCGGCACAACCTATGGATAATGCTCTTGGAGTAATCGTATAACGAACAACCTGTGGGATTGCAGGTCCAGTTGTTGAATTGTGTAACGAATCTTCAATAATATAAGAATCAGTTAAGTTTGTTAAACCTGAGCTATTACCAGTTAAACCAGCATCAACTGTAGATGTATAATCAAATGTTACTATACCAACAGTTAACACATTTGGAGTTGTTAAAGTAATATTAGTTCTTGTATCGTTACAAATTGTATCTCGCACAATTGAAGTAAATACTCTAGGTGTAGGATCTATCCATATATCAACAGTAATTACTTCTCCAGCATCAGTACATTCGTTTTCGCTGCTAGCATTCACTGTCCATGGTGTAATGGTATACTGAACCATTTGTTTGCTGAAACTAGTATTAGTTAAATTTTGAACTATAGATGACCCAATATTTTGACCATTTCCGGTACTATTGGTTTCTCCAGTAATATTAGGATTATTGGTTACTGTCCATGTGTACCTAATTCCATTGGTAGTTGTGTTAGGGCTTGTAACTGCAATATTTGTCGCATCACCATCGCAAATAGTGTCGTTAGCAGCATTAATTTCCACAGTTGGTTCTACCCAAACATCTATAATAATTACTTCACCAACGTCTGTACATTCATTATTATTACTTGCATTCACAGTCCATGGAGTAATAGTATAAGTAGCTTTTTGAGCAATTAAACCGCTATTGCTTAAACCTTGTATAATAGCAGTGCTTATATTTTGCCCATTTCCAGTACTTGCAGATGCTCCTGAAATATTAGCATCCTCCACAACGGTCCATGTATAACGTATGCCATTGGTTGTTATGTTTGGACTAGTAACCAAAATATTGGTAAGATTACCATTACAAATGGTATCGTTTACAGCATTAATTTCAACTGTAGGTTCAACCCAAATAACAACTGTATCGGCAGTACCACCACAATACGTAGAGAAAGGACCCATTGGGAATATTCGGTAAATTACCGAATCTGCGTATAGAGTAGGATTTGTGAGGATCTGTTGAATTGTGGTATCATCAACCAAAGTAGTGGACGTTCCTAAAATGCTACCAGAATATAACACTTCTAATGTGAATGTTGTTCCAGGAACATCACTATTAAGGTCGATAAATGTGGTACCGCCATTACAGATTGTGTCCATTTGAGGTGTTGCTATTGCAACAGGCCTAGGATTTACTGTTAATGTTGCTGAGAGACTTCCTATATAATTACCTATACTGTCAATTACAAATACTCTATATCTGTAACCATCCATGCCTAGGTTAGTTGTACTTATTCTTAATGTATCGGTGCTGGTTCCTGAATAGATACCAACATCAATAAGATCTCGCCAAAACACACCATTATGTTCTTGCCATTGATATAATAATGGTCTGCGTCCACTTGCAACAACTGAAAAAGCAGTACTTTCGTTATCGCAAACAGATGTGTCGGCAGGATGGGTTTGAATTCTTGGCCTTATTTTACCATATCCAAAATGATTACCCGTTGCTGATATTCCACCAGTTAGATTATTCCTAAACGCAACAGAACCGATAGCATCATTATGATTACCATCTAATAACCAATCCCCTCCGGCAGGTCGTTTTATTATACGTGTAACATTCTGATAAGGAGTTAAAAATCCAGTTCCATCAAGACTTATATTATAATTATTAGATGCAAAGGTTTTGGCTGTCAGGCTCCAATATCCAACACTATCTGAATCATAAACTTCTACACTATCTGCCGCATTTAGATATCCTTTATCGGGTAATGGTAATCCTGAATCTCCAGGATCAATTGCAACGAATTCTGAAACTAAAGAACCAGCATTTTGTACAGCATTAAAGTTTAGGTTCATAGGATTATAGTTCGAATCAGAACCTACCGGGAATAAGTAATTTGCGGTAGTGTTAACACCTCGTTCAAATTTACCAATTACGCGGCTACCTGTGATAGATGTATAATTCAATGATGCTGACGCTTGATTTACCAGGTATAAAGTATCCGCTCCGGTTTCAATATTACCTCTAGCAATACTTAAACTATTAGAAATATTTACATTGTTTAATAAGATAATTCTATTAGTTGCCGAAGATAATCCAGAGTTATTTATAGTAAGATTATAAAACAATTCTCCATCTGTACTAGTAATAGTTTGATTCGAATTACCAATGAAATTAACAGAACTTAATCCGGCATTGAAAACACCAGTATTATTCCAGTTTCCTCTTAGGTTATATATGCCATTTCCGCTTGTAGTACCTATATTTATATAATGTCCATTTAGCTGAATAATACCGTCGTTTGTTATTGTACCAGCAGTATTTTGGAGTGTATCACCTTGCACAGCAGTACCATTAGTTACCGATATCGCTGCACCTCCGGTTACGTTAATTACCTGAGCTTTGACTGAACCAAATTGAATAAACCATAAAATACAAGCAAGTATAATCGAGATCTTTACTAAAGATCTGATTGCTCTTTGTAAACTTGATTTTATATGTTTATTCTTTCTATTCACTTAAGACAACTTCAGTTTTTTATTCTTGATCTTTTATTTCAAGTAATTCAATATCATAAACCAGAGCAGAGTAGGGTGGTACAACATTTTGCAATCCTGCTGCCCCATAACCTAATTCTGATGGGATAAATATTCTCCACACCGATCCAACTGGCATTAATTGTATTACTTCTTTTAATCCCGGTATAATATTGTTTAGGGATGTAGTAATAGGTTGTTTCTTTTTATAAGTATCTTCGAAAATGCTTCCATCAGGTAAAACACCAACCGCATTAATTGACACAGTATTGTTGGCCGTAGGTCTAACACCTTCATCTTGCCTACGGATAATATAATGAACACCATTGGGTAAAACGCCAACTCCAGTTTTCCCTTTCAAACTTGAAAATAGCTGTTGTTCAAGCAACTTGCTCTTTTCATTTAGAGTTGCTTGTTGATAAACAACAATTAAAGGTGTAATTATAGAATCCGGAATTGCTAATTTTCTTTTATTCAATACGTCATCCATGCCAAGTAGAAATAAATTGGCATTTTGTACCTGGAAATTGTTTTTAACCATCCATTGCCCAAGATGCGCTCCGAGAGCATATTGTAGTGTGTCAATACCAGAGTTAAATGTTAACTCTTTCTGTTTCACATTGTCTCTATCTTGCGCAATTGCTCCAAAAGAGAATAGGATTACTGTTAATGCTAAAGTTGTTTTTTTCATTATGCTTTGATTTTATTTTTAAATTACTCCATATACCCTAAATCCATCTACATACCATGTTCCTCCTGATCCGGATACATCTATCGATATTGTTACACCAGCAGCTTGGGCATCTGAGGTCTTAACTACACCTAACAATTCATGAGAATCACCAGCATGACTACCATCAGCTGATAATGGAATAGCTGTTTTGCTTACTGCTCCATACTGAATTGTAAAGGTCCAATCAGCAGCAGTTGTGCTAGACTGATCTACAGCAACTTCGATTTCAACCATAATTTTAGAATAGGTATTTGCAGCAAGTGCATATGTTTTTGTATCAGCTGTAGTTACTGTTCCATTTGAGCCAGTTTCATCTGCATATAATAGAATCATAGTTCCAGCTGGAAGATTTACTTCAGGTAATGTTGCACTAATTGATGGAACTCCTGTGCCATTAGTTATTAGTATTCCATCGTTTGCCGTGGCTATTGATGATAATGTATTTGCAGCGGTAGTATATAGTATGGTATTTGCTCCTCCAAATGTGGCTACTCCTGTCCCACCATTAGCTACCGGTAATGTCCCTGTTACTTTTGCGGTAAGATCAATTGTTGCATCGGTTATATCCGCATTTACTATTAAACTAGTAGATAAATCACCGGAAGCATTATTATGTACGATTCCTGTGGTTGATAATGCAGGGAGCGTTACTGTATTTGCTGCATTCCCAATTGTTACATCTCCTGTTGATGTACCTGTATTAATATTGGTTGGTTGGTTATTATTAACATTTAAGTCTAATCCACCTGTACCTGTATTAATGTCAACAGCAGTAGCTCCAGTTGTATTACCAAGGGTAATTGTTTTAGCAGCAGCATCGGCACCCAAATTAAGTGCTCCGGTTCCAGATTCAATACTTAAATCACTGTTATCTGTAGTTCCTAAAACAGAAGCTGCTCCAGGAGCGTTTCCTCCAAGCACCCAGTTTGTTCCGGCACTTACTAATGCCACCGTACCAGTTGCATCAGGGAATGTAATTGTTTTATTAACTCCTGTTGGTTCAGCTATAGCGAAAGTCGTAGTGATTCCATTATCTGTTCCACCTTCAAATACTAATGGACTAGCTCCAGCTACTTCACCGGTTATTGTAATTACGTCTGTGGCAGCATTACCAAGAGTTACATCACCATCTGCATTTATTGTACCAGTAGCCGTAATATCTGTAGCCGTTAAATCACCAGCTCCAAGATCAATGTCCAGGCTTGCATCAGTAACCAAGGCTTTTGTAGCTTCCGCAGTACCCGGTGCAGCAACATCAACATAGTTTAATTCTGTAGTTGTTGCTGTTACACCATCAAGTAAATTCAGCTCAGCAGCATCAGCAGTAACACCATCCAATATGTTCAACTCAGCAGTTGTGCTGGTTATACCGTCCATGGTATTTAACTCAGCAGCATCAGCAGTGACGCCATCTAATATGTTCAATTCCGCTGTTGTACTTGTAATACCGTCCATGGTATTCAACTCAGCAGCAGTAGCAGTTATTAATGTACCACCTAATTCTAATCCTACAGTACCTCCGTCATGCGTGCTTACATCTACATTACCATCACCAGCAACAGTGAGTAAACTAGTACCAGTATTGTTCAACACACCAAAATCTGTTGCGGCATCATCAGTTCCTAACTGAACATTGGTAGATCCCGTAGCATCTGTGTTGTCTATGGTAAGATCACCTGTGGCACTTACAATATCCGTGTTTGCTCCGTCGTGAGTGATTGATAAATCATCACCCGTACCAGCAATCAAACTTTGGTTGTCATTTACTTTCAGATCACCAGTAGTAGTAATACTACCACTGATTGTACCAGTAGCCGTAATATCTGTAGCCGTTAAATCACCAGCTCCAAGATCAA
>JBHOSR010000043.1:0-19979 GCA_042584405.1 Bacteroidota bacterium | reverse complement strand
GAATTAGTATATTGTAGATTAACAGAACTTAAAATAAATTACATATGAAAAAAATAATGGGATTGATATTTTTTACAGTACTTATATCATGTTCAAGTAAAAATAGTTTTACTTCTATTGATAAAGAAATTGAACATTTAAATAAGTTTATTGACGAATGGCATTATTCTGCAACAATAGCAAACGAGGATATTTATTTCGGCAGTATGGACTCTAATGCTGTTTATTTGGGCACTGATCCTAACGAACGTTGGTTAAAGTATGAATTTAAGAGCTGGGGAATGAAGTATTTTGAGCGCGATACTGCATGGGCATTTGTGCCATACAGTCGTTATTGGGAATTTTCTGATGATATGAATTATGCCTGGTTTGACGAATTATTAGATACCCATATGGGGATTTGTCGTGGTTCAGGAGTTGTTAAAAGATATGCAGATGGATGGAAAATAAAACATTATAATTTAGCTTTAACATTAGCGAATGAACAAATGAGTGATTATAAAAAACTAATCCAGTCCGATATTAAGTAATTTTCTGAATCTATTTTAAAATTCATTTTAAAAACCCGACTTTCTATTTCGAGATTAAATGATTAATTTTAATAGATTTTTTAAGTTATTTATATTTCACTTAGAAACTTTTTATTTATGAAAAGAGATATATTAATTATAGCTACAATTGTTATAAGTATGTTAATTAGTTCTTGCAATAGAACTGGTTCAGATACTGAACATGTAAAAAAAGTGGAACTTAAGAGGGAAACTATTGCAGTAGGTATTTACATAGCTACTGGCTTTGATTATCCTAATGTTAAATATATTGCGGAGGCTTTAAAAATTGATGGTGGAGTTGTTTATGTTACATTAACAGATGCTGATGTTTTAAAGACAAGACTAGAAAACATAGACGTAATTATTTTTCCTGGAATGCGGCATGATCAGAAGATAGATAAAATTGATGATGAGATCGCAGAGATTATTAAAAATTTTATTTTACAAAAAGGAAAAGGTGCAATATGTCTTGGAAATGGAGGGCGCATTCTTTCAAAATCAGAAAATTATCAGTCTTTAGATTTAATTAATATCGATTTAATAGAAAATACGATTGCAGATTTTAACTTGGGAATAATTAAATTTCAGTTATCCGACGAGGGTAAAAGGTTGTTTCCTGAATTAGAGGATTTTGAAAATCTATCAATTGATTTTAATCATGGTCCAGAAATTAGTATTATTGATACAACAAGTGATATTAATGTTTTAGGAGAAATAATTCAGATGGAAGCAAATTTTCCTTTATTTATTACTGCAAAAACTGGAAAGGGAAAAATTGCAATTACCAATGCTAGTCCTGAAACAACTCCTGGTATGCGTTGGATGGTTCCGCGCCTGGTTCGCTGGTCGGTAAATAAGGATTTTGTTTGGTACGATAAAAATGTTTTTAGGCCTGAATTATTTAAGGATCAAGTTATCCTTGATGACGAAATGAATAGTAAAATAAAAATGTTGTTAACAAAACTTGAAAAAGGGAAAAAAGACGAGATATTTTCTGCTATGGACGAATTGCAAAAAATATATCCTTGGATAGCAGCTGAAAAAGTGAGATTATTGTTAATTGAGAAAAATTATGAAATAAAACTTGAAGCTGCAAAATATCTTGTCGATATAGAATATACTTTAGCTATAGAAGATTTAGAGAAATTGATTAAAGATGAAAGAAGAAAGAAAATGAAGGAACAACTTATTGCTTATAAGAATGAACTTGAATTAATGCTAGAACAAAATTGAGAATTTTAGAAAATGACTGACATATTATTTTTATTTATTGGTGCTGCTGCGGGTTTCGCAGCAGCTTGGTTTATTAGCAAATTGAGGTTTTCAGCTAAACAAGGTTTATCGAAAGAGGATTCTGAAGCAATGAATCTTGAGATGGTAAATTTAGGTTCGGAATTAAAAATAAAAGAAGATCGACTTCAGAACTTAAATGAGTATTTACAAGAATTAAAAAATGAATTAAATGAAAAAGAAAGTCATTTCATTAATGTGCAGAAAACTTTAGTAGCAAGAGAATCAGATTTAAAGCATATTACAGAACGTTTAACCGAGAACAAAAAAGAAGTGGATGAGCTACAAACAAAATTTAAAATTGAATTCGAGAATCTTGCTAATAAAATTTTAGAAGAAAAAACTGGAAAATTTACAGAACAAAATAAGAAGAATTTAAATGAAATCTTAAATCCTTTAAAAGACAGAATTCAACAGTTTGAAAAAAAGGTTGACGAAACACACAAAAAAGACATTGAAGATAGAGCATCTATTCAAGAAAGAATTAAAAACCTAGTTGAAACAAGTAATCAGATTAGCGAGGATGCTAAAAATTTGACAAAAGCTTTAAAAGGTGATTCAAAAACGCAGGGTAATTGGGGCGAATTAATTCTCGAGAATATTTTAGAACGATCAGGACTTGTTAAGGAGAGAGAATATTTTGTGCAGCAATCTTTTAAAGATGAGTCTGGAAATCGTTTCCAACCCGATGTCATTGTAAAATATCCAGGAGATCGCAGTGTTGTTATCGATTCTAAAGTGTCTCTAACTGCTTATGAAAGATTTGTTTCATCTGAAAATACTGATGAACAAGAAAAGATTCTTAACGAGCATTTAATATCAATTAAAAATCATATTAAAGAATTAAGTGAAAAAAGATATCAGGACTTATACGAATTAAAATCATTAGATTTTGTAATGATGTTTATACCTATCGAACCGTCATATTTAATAGCCATCCAAAAAGATCCCGATTTATGGAATTATGCATACGAAAAGCGAATATTATTAATTAGTCCAACCAATTTAATAGCTGCACTTAAAATGATTGCAAGCATGTGGCGACAAGAGTATCAAAGCCAACATGTTTTGGAGATTGCACAGCAAAGCGGAGCATTGTATGATAAGTTTGTCGGTTTGGTTGAAGATTTGAAAGAAATTGGCAATAAGCTTGAATCAACTCAAAAAGCATATGATGGTGCAATGAATAAGATTTCGACCGGAAAAGGCAACTTAATCTCTCGAGCAGAAAAAATTAAGGAATTAGGTGCTAAAACAAAGAAAGAACTTCCTAAAGATTTATTTGAAGAATAAATGCAAAATCTGAAAATTGTGATAAAAGAAATCTTATTATTAGGAAATCCATTGTTGAGAGAGAAATCTAAAGGTATTAAAGTTTTTGATAATGATTTGGAAAATCTTATTATAGACTTAAAAGATACATTAATTGATTTTCAGCAAAGAAAGAAGATAGGACGCGGAATTGCTGCACCACAAATAGGGATTCTAAAAAAGGTTATTTTTTTAAACTCGCCCGAAAGAAGTTTTGCTCTAGTTAATCCAGAAATAATTTGGAAAAGCGATGAAACTATTGAAGTTTGGGATAGTTGTTTTAGCTTTGATGTAGCATTTTTTGTAAAGACTTTAAGGTTTAAATCTATTAAAGTAAAATATCAAAACAATCTTGGTAATTGGATAGAAGAGATTTTCAACGATGATTTATCAGAATTACTTCAGCACGAAATAGATCATTTGAACGGAATATTAGCTACCGACCATTTAAAGAGTAATAAAGACATTATTTTAAGGGCCGAATGGGAGAAAATTTCAGGATAGTTAAACATTTAACTGTTAAACTTTTTTGAAATGTGGTAAAAATTTTATAATCTCGCGGATTGAAATTCCGAGACTATGAATCGATATCTCATATTTGTATTTATAATTATTTTTTCTGGGATATACTTGCAAGGCAGGCATTTGTCTGATAGTTATTACCGTCAAAACGAAAGTGTAAATGACAGCATTTCAATTACCTGGCAAGAAAAATTAACCGATTCATGTGGTATTCCCTTACCAGCAATTAACATAGCGTTAAACGGTTATTATGAATTAAAAAATAAGAGCCTTTTACAAAACGATACTCTTCTTACAATTATAGATTTTAGCCGTTCTTCAACCGAGAAAAGATTTTATTTATTAGATCTAAAAAATCAGAAAATAGTAATTAATACTTTAGTTGCTCATGGTAAAAAAACTGGAGTAGATATAGCAGAATCATTCTCTAATAAGCGCCATTCAAACAAAAGTAGTTTGGGCTTATATATTACTAAAGAAACATATGAGGGTAAGCACGGATATTCCCTTAGACTTGATGGCGTAAGTGAAGGATATAATGATAATGCACGAAAAAGAGCAATTGTTATTCATGGAGCCGATTATGTAAGTGAAAGCTTTATAAAAAGAAATGGTCGCCTAGGAAGAAGCTTTGGCTGTCCTGCATTACCAACCAATGAAGTAAATGAAATTATTGATTTAATAAAAGAAGGATCGTGTCTTTTTATTTATCATCCTTCATTAATTCCTATATCTCAATCTGATTTAGAAAAATTGCCTTAATCTCTTCAGTATCTAGATTATAAATATCGTTAAAGAATACTATATCAGAGTTATTTGAACCTGAGCAAGTAATGTACTGTATGTGAATCTTTATTTTTTCTGTAAGATCAATCTCCTGACGCTCATTTTCTGAAATTAGTTTTTCTATACTAGAGTCTCTTTGTTGACTATAATTGTCAGTTAAATATTGTGCAAGTTTATCAGGATTTTCTAATCTCACACAACCATGCGAAAATGTTCTGTTTTCTCTTGAGAAAAGACTCTTTGAAGGTGTGTCGTGAAGATAAACACTAAAATTATTTGGAAATATAAATTTTACTTGACCAAGTGCATTTGAGCTACTATTTATTTGTCTTAACCAATATTTATTTCCGAGTGGGTCTTTTTTATTCCAATCAATAGTTGATGCATCAACAACTTCTTCGTAATTATTAATAACAAAAAATCCATTTCTTTTTAAATAGGTAGAATCCCTTCTTATTTTATGAAGCATTTCAAATGTAATACTTTTAGGTACTGTCCAATAAGGATTTGCAATAACTTTTTCGATACTACTTGATAGTACTGGAGTAGGAGTCTTTTCCTTTCCAACAATTACATTAAAAGTTTCTTTTTCTTCATCCGATTCAATTACATGTAACTTAAACTCCGGAATATTCACAAATAAATAATTTTCACCCGAATGTTTTAAACTTCTAAGTCTGTTTAAATTTAAACATGCCTGGAAATATTTGAATTTTAATAAAGAAACCAAAATTTCGTGCGTTGGAACGTTTAAAATCGAATCATTGCGTAAATTATAATCATCTTGTAATTTATAAAGAGCACTTGCCTTTAGATTAGTCGAATCGAAAACAGGTGATTTAGTTATTCCCGCATAGTAAAGACTCTTTGCTAATAACTTATCATCAATAAATGCAGGGGTAGTATATTTTACTGAATAGTGCAGATCTATAAAATAGGACAGTGAATTTAATAAATTACGATGATGAACTAAATTTGGTTGAACTGATAAAATCTCATTTCTAAGATTATTTTGATTAATTGCGTTGTTTAAAATCTCCGAAATTTCTGAGATATCTACCTGATAAACTAAAGATGTATCTCTTTCGATTATTCCATGTTTTAGATATGAGATATATTTTAATGCAGAAAATGTAGTAGTAAGTTCAAGCTTTATTCTTTGGTGCAATAAATCCTTATTGTTTGCAGTACTAAAAAAATCATTATTTAAAGAATGTATTTCTTCAATATTAAAATAGTCAACTGGGAAACCATAGTAATGTGCACTATCAAGTAGATTTATAAATATGCTAAATTGATGATTAGTAGCTAAATTATGAATCCATGCAGGCTTGTATTCTCTGTCTTCGTAAAATTTTACTAAAAGAATGTTTAACTCATTGTTAATATTATGAATTGAATCATCAACTATAGTATCACAAACTAAATTTATTTGTTTTTCAAGCAGATTTTGGAATTGATGCGTATTAATGTGTACTAGCTTATTGTTAACCCTATACGTGGGATTTTTATAACTACTTAATACAATAAAAAACAATATTAAAGAAACAAAAACGATAAATGAAGTAAAGATTTTTTTAAACTTATTCTCAGAAGTAAAATCAAATTCTAATATAGTTTCATCTTTATTCATTTTATTCCTTCTTTGTTTTCATATACGTTATTTTTTCAAAAAGTATTTCCTTTTTAGGTAAACTACCAACATGTTTTGACAAACCAATTAAAACTGTAAACAAGAATACGTGATTATTGTAATAGCTAGATAATCAAGATGTAACAAAAAGTGATATAGATCACCTTTTGCATTTCGATTGGTAGATAAGGAGATTGAGGAGAATTAAAAAGTAAAAAGAGAAAAACTTATTGTTTTTCTCTTTTTTAAACCATGTTAATGGTGAAATTATGTTGAGCTCTGGCGTTTAAATAATTATTACAAGCTTCATGCCAAATTTGATTTCAATTAAAAGACGTTTTTAAAATTTTAGTGATGCATATTTAATTTATTTTCTTTTTATATATTTGGTAGAAACCTTCGAACCATTGATATGCTCAAAAAATCTATTCTTTACATTACTTTATTATCCACAATGTTATTTTTTAATCAATGTTCTCTTTCTTATAGAGCAAAGAAAAACTCTGATAGTGTTGTGCATGGTTATGTTGCTCCGGGATTCGAAGAAGTTAAAAAAGAATTTATTAGAAATTATATCTACAGGAAAGAAAATGGTTCAGCAATAGCAATTTATTATAGGGGAGAAAAAGTTGTTGATCTTTGGGGAGGATATCGCGATGCCTTAACAAAATCGGAATGGGAAGAAAACACTAAAGTAATTGTGTTTTCAACTACTAAAGGACTGGCCGCACTTTGTTTAGCAATGGCACATTCGAATGGTTGGCTCGATTATGAAGAAAAAGTTTCAAGCTATTGGCCTGAGTTTTCAGAAAATGGAAAAGAAAATATTACCGTGCGTCAGTTATTAGCTCATGAAGCAGGTTTATGCCTGGTTGATGAGGTTTTTGAAATAGGAGATCTTGCAAATTTGGATTATATAGCTGAAGTAATGGCCCGCCAAAAACCACTTTGGGAACCTGGACAACAGCACGGTTATCATTTATCGACTATGGGAATGTATATGAATGAACTCATGCGACGGGTTGATCCTAACGGACGAAGTATAGGTCAGTTTTTTGCGGAGGAACTTGCAGAACCATTTGAATTGGATTTCTATATTGGCTTACCAGATTCAATACCCGATAAGGAACTAGCTAAAGTATATTATCCATCCATTTTTCAGTTTGTTTTCAATATGAAAAAAATGCCCAAAAATATGCGAAAGAATTTTAGAGATAAAGAATCAATACTATACCAGTCGTTTAAAATACCTGAAAAGTTTAGTCCTAATAATCGCCTTACACAAAGTGTTGAAATGCCATCAGGAAATGGAATTGGGGATGCAAGGTCAATAGCTAAGGTTTATAGCATTTTTGCATCAGGTGCAAATGATTTGGATTTTAAAACTGAAACTTTCGAATTGATAACTACTCCAGCAAGTATTCCTCCGGCGGGTGCATTTGATATTATAATGGGATTAGATACTTATTTTGCTTACGGATTTTTAAAACCAGGTCCGGATTTGCTTTACGGAAATAACCGTAGTGTTATTGGAACACCAGGGGCTGGTGGTTCGTATGGTTTTGCCGATCCTGAAAATGAGATTGGTTATGCTTATGTAATGTCGAAAATGGGTCTTTATTTAGTCAATGATCCAAGAGAAGTTGCATTACGCGAAGCTATGTATCGCTGTGTTGAAAAAATCGAGAATTCAAAAAATAATTAAAACAATGAAAAGAAAGTTCCTGTATATTTTAATTTGCAGTATTTTATCACAATCATGCTCTATAATTACATTTACTCAGAGTGAAAAAAGAGCTAAAGTTGAACAAAGTATTCAGTTATCAGATGATTGTAAATTAACGGCAACAGGATCAATCTTTATGAATTTTGCTGGGATTATTAAAACGGATTTTTCCCCTGCAAGTTTTAAAATCGAATATCAAGATAAGCTGATTTATTTAGATCCTATCGTTATTGAAGATACAACTAAAGCAGATTATATTTTTATTACACATGCACATTCGGACCATTTTTCTATGGCTGATATAGAAAAATTAGCAAACAGTAAAACTTTAATCATAGGTCCAAAACCTGTGGTAAAAAAACTTAAAGATTATCAGGTAAAAGTTGCAAAAGTTGGTGAAGGATTTAGTATTAATAATTTTCAATGCGATGTTATAGCATCGTATAACATCAAAAGAGGATTTTTCCATAGTCCTTTACATCCCAAGTCCGATAAAAATGTTGGTTATGTGCTTTACTGCGATTCAGTAAAAATATATACTGCCGGAGATACAGATTTTATACCGGAAATGAGTGATTTAAAAAACATTACTGTAGCCTTAGTACCAATAGGTGTAGGTAAAACAGCAATGAATCCTGTAACAGCAGCTGAAGCAGTAAATGTTATTAAACCCTTAATTGCAATTCCAATCCATTATGAATTGGGAAATAATGAAGAACTTGGGTTTAGGAAACTGGTTGATACAAAAATTGAAGTAAAAATTCTTACATTGTATGATAAGTAAACTATAAGTAATTATGAAAGAAAAAGAAACTGTTCAGTGGTTGTTGCAAGGTGATGTTTCAATTCAATATCAGACCTATCGTGATATATTGGGTGAAGAGCGAAAGGATTTGCAAAATAGAATTGAAAGCGAAGGTTGGGGGAAACAATTTTTGACCAAAAGAAATGAAAATGGCCATTGGGGTTTAAAGTTTTATCAACCTAAATGGACATCAACACATTATACTTTGCTCGATTTAAAAAATCTTGGCATTTCAAAAAATTGCAAGCCGATTCTTCATACCATTGAAATCATTCTAAGAGAGAATAAAGCACCTGATGGTGGAATTCTTCCGATTGGTGAAATGCAAAAAAGTGACATGTGCATAAATGGGATGGCATTAAATTACTTTAGCTATTTTGGAGTTGATCAAAACAAGATTGAATCAGTTGTTGACATTATTATTTCGCAGCAGTTACGAGATGGCGGTTTTAATTGTCGATTAAATCGGTCTGGTGCTAGACATAGTTCTTTACATACTACCATTTCTGTGTTGGAGGGAATTCTGGAATACCAGAGGAATAATTATACATACAGATTAGAGGAACTTCAAAAAGTAAAAAAAGAATCAGAAGAATTTATTCTGATGCATCGATTATTTAAGTCAGATAAAACAGGCGAGATAATTGATAAGCGATTTCTAAATTTAACGTATCCAGGTCGTTGGCGTTACGATATATTGAGAGGGCTGGATTATTTCCAATTTGCTAAGGTTCAGTATGATGGAAGAATGCAGGATGCACTAGATGTAATAATTAAGAAACGAACTAAGAATAATTTGTGGAAATTACAAGCAAATCATCCGGGTAGATTTCATTTTCTAATGGAAGAAGTCGGAAAGCCAAGTAAATGGAATACATTGAGGGCTCTGAGAGTTCTTAAACATTTTAATGTTACTGCTTAATTTAACAATAATTTGATATATTTAATGCTTCAAAAATTGATTTTTTATGAGAAAAACTAAATATATTATTATTATCGTTTTAACCTTTATTTTATATGGTAATACTATCTTTCATGATTATACCTTAGATGATAGATTGGTTATTATTGGCAATGAATATACTTTAAGTGGCTTCCAGGGTATTGATGATATTTTTACTGAAGATTTTTTTAGTGGTTTATTTGAACGGAAGTATATCAATTTATTAGCTGGAGGAAGATACAGGCCATTATCGATGGCAACATTTGCTATTGAATGGCAATTAATAATGGGAACACCTTTCGATGGAATTGATCAGGCTGCATTTGAAGCAAAAATGAATATAAATGCAAATCCAAAAATAATTCTCCCATCGCAAAAATTATTGAAGGATCTCTCCATAACTATTCATGATGAAAATAGAAATCAAAGAATTCGGAAGCAAAAGAAACTATTAGAGAGCAATGAATTTTTAAATAAAAATGAAAAAGCAACAATACTTTCAAATCTTGAGAGAATGCATAATCGAAGAGACTTGTTGCTTTTTATAAGTCATCTAATCAATGTTTTACTTTATTCTTTAACCGTATTAGTATTATTTCTAGTTCTGGAACGATTATTTAAAAACTTTAAAACAGATATTTGGTATTTATCCATACCTTTTTTAGCAAGCTTGTTGTTTTTAATTCATCCTATTCATACTGAAGTGATCGCTAATATAAAGGGTCGGGATGAAATCATCTCCTTGTTAGGAGCGTTAATAGCTATGTTTTTTACTCTAAAATATATTGAAAAACAGCATGCTTATTATGTATTGTTGAGTTTTGTGTCATTTTTACTTGCCTTATTTTCAAAAGAGGTTGCAATTACTTTCATTGCCATAATACCATTGAGCATTTATTTCTTTATTGAGAGTAACCGAAAATTAAAATATATTATTATCACTTTAGTTCCATTAATTCTTGCATCAGCAATATACATTTATATTCGACAAATAGTGGTAGGTGTTATTTCTCTTGAAACGAATACAGAACTGATGAACAATTCATTTCTAGGAATGAATTTTATGGAAAAATATGCTACTGTTTTTTATACCTTATTGCTATATCTAAAATTACTGTTTTTTCCTCATCCTTTAACTTTTGACTATTACCCTTACCATATCCCAATTATGCAGTGGAATAGTATTTGGCCAATTCTGAGTATATTATTATATGTTGCTTTAGGGATTTATGCTTTAATTGGATTAAAAAGAAAAAGTATTATTTCATATGGGATACTTTTCTACCTTATAGCGCTTTCTCCTACATCTAACATAATTTTTCCAATCGGGGTTTTCATGAGTGAACGATTTGTGTATGTTGCATCAATTGGTTTTGCTATAATTATTGCCTACATGTTAGCGCATAAATTACCTTTGATAGTGAAAAATGTAAAACATATAAATATTGCTTTAATTGTAATATTGATTTTATTTTCTATTAAAACAATAAGTAGAAATAGTGTTTGGCAAGATGATTTTACATTGTTCACACATGATGTAAGAATATCGAAAAACAGTGCTAAAAGTAATACATCTGCTGGAGGTAAATTAATTGAAGAAGCTGTAAAAACTAAGAATAAAGAATTGAAAACAGAATATTTGGATAGAGCTATTCAATATTTATATAAAGCGATTGAAATCCATCCAAAATATTTAGATGCATTGTTATTATTAGGAAATGCAAAATGGGAACGTTACCAAAACTTAGATAGTACTTTTAAATATTATAACTTGATTTTAAAAAGAAATCCGAAATTTGTGGAAGTTTATTCCAATGTTTTCGATTCTGAAATCAACAAAGTTTTCGATGTGAAAGAAAGAGCTGATCAAAATCTTAAGATACTTCATGAATTTGAAAAATATGACCCAAATCATTTTAAAGTGAATTATTATCTGGGTAGAATATATGGTAGGTTTATGAATGATTTAGAAACTTCAAAAAAGTATTTCGAAGCAGCAGCAAAGATAGATCCTAATAATCTGGCTTTATTCAAAGATTTGGGAGTGGTTTATGGAATGTCTGGTGAATTTAAAAAATCAGCAGAAGCATTAGAAAAGGCGATAAAAATAGATACGCTTGATCCAGTTCTAAAAGTAAATTTAGCAATGACATATTTACAAATTGGAGATAAGGATAATGCTTTAGCTGTGATGGATTTAGCATTGAAAATGAATATTAATCCTAATAATGCATCGGTTTTAATTAGTTTAGGCCAATTATATCAAAATCTTGGGATAGACAATAAGGCAAAAATATGTTTTATTAAAGCGCGAAACCTAAATCCTGAATTATTTGAACAATGATAAAAGAGAAGAAAATAATTGTAGTATTACCTGCATTTAACGCTGAAAAAACACTTGAAAAAACTTATAGCGAAATTCCTTTCGATATTGTTGATGAGGTTATTCTGGTTGATGATAAGAGTAATGATAGCACAGTTCAAAAAGCGAAGGAACTGGGATTAAAACATATAGTTATTCATGATAAGAACCAGGGTTATGGTGCAAATCAAAAAACATGTTATAATGAGGCTTTAAAGATTGGAGCCGAAATAGTAGTAATGCTTCATCCTGATTACCAGTATACACCTCAGTTAATACATTCTATGGCATATTTAATAGCGAACGATGTATATCATGTTGTTTTAGGATCTAGAATTTTAGGTAAAGGAGCATTAAAAGGAGGTATGCCTATATATAAGTACTTTTTTAACAGGATTTTAACTTTAGTTCAGAATATTCTTATGAGAGCTAAATTATCAGAATACCACACAGGATTTAGGGCTTTTAGTCGAGATGTGTTAGAAAGTATTAATTATAATAAAAATTCAAATGATTTTGTTTTCGATAACCAAATGCTTGCACAAATTCATTTTGCTGGTTTTGAAATTGCCGAAATAACTTGTCCAACCAAGTATTCCGATGATTCATCTTCAATTAATTTTAAACGAAGTGTAAGATACGGTTTAGGTGTTCTGAAAACTTCATTGCAATTCTTTCTTCAAAAAACTCATTTGATAAAATTCGAGATTTTTAAATAGATATAATTAAAAAGGTTTTAGCTACGGCTAAAACCTTTTTGTAATTATTTTATTTGATCGAATTAACACCTCAATCAGTATTATCAGAATCGAAGCGAAAGACAACTTAAACCACCATCCATTTTTTGAAATTCTGACATTTCAACTTCAATAATATTATAACCTAATTTCTCGATACTTAATTTTGTTTTTGGAAATCCCATAGGAACTATTACGTAATTATTTACCCTTAGTGAGTTTGCTGCATATTCTTCTTCAGTATCAATAATTATTTTGTTATAAGATTTAAAATCATCTTTTGAACAAAATTCTTGATGTAGTACTAAATTATTTTCCCCTAAATAATTTACACCAGTTTTAAAATGCAATAAATTGCATACTGGAATCGAAAAAACCTCATAGTTATATTTTGAAAGAATTTCCTTTAATTGTTTAGATCCAGCAAGATTTGTTCTATTCGATAAACCTATGTAAAATTTATGATCAGCTTGCATTATATCACCACCATCTAATTTGCCAGGTTCTTCAATGTAATATAGTTTAAGCATTGGTTCTAATACTTTTTTTATTTCTGTTATTTCACCAACACGTCGTGGATCCCCTGGACGAGCAATTATTCCAAAATCTTTCGTAACAACAGCAGTATCTTCAACAAAACATGAATCAGGAAATTCAGGATCAGGATCAAGAACTGTTAATTCTAGTCCACATTTTATTAATGCTTCGCAATAAGCATCGTGTTGTTTTAAAGCCAATTCATAATTCGGCTTTCCTAAATTTGCAGTAGTAATTCCATTTGCAAATGTTTCTGCAGGTTTTCTAACAATTGCTTTTGTAAACATAATCTATAGTTTGTTGAAATTTGAATATTTTAAAATTTAATTGGCCCGAAGTTAAACCATTTATGTTGTAATTAATCTAAATTGCATAGTAAATTTTATGAACCAAATAAATTATTAAAAATGAAAAAGATCACAATTTTATTACTTGCAATATTCGTTTTGAATATTTTTTCTTTTGCGCAAGAGAAAAAAGATAAAGATTACTACAAGTATAATTGGAAACTTACCGATGTTTATTCAGATTGGGATGCGTGGCAGAAAGATCTTGATTTTGTAAAAACACAAATTCCAAAATACTTAGATTATAAGGGAAGATTAAATGAAAGTGCTGAAACGATGTTGGAGTATCAGAGATTTTCAACAAATGTTTCAAGAATTTTCACCAAACTTTATATTTATGTAATGTTGAACGAGGATGTAGATGGTAAAAATCCAATGTATAAAACAAAAATACAAGAACTACAAACCGTAGGTGTTGAAAGAAGTAGAAACACAACTTGGATACAACCTGAATTAGCTACTGTTCCAAAAGAAACTGTTGAACAGTGGATGAAAGAAAATGAAGAAATTGCTGTATATGCACACGATTTTGATAGTTTTTATCGACAATTAGAGCATATATTAGACGAAGAAACACAAAAAGTATTGACGTATTACAGCAAGGCATTAAGTGCATCAGGAAATGCTTATAGTTCACTTTCAAAAGCAGATATGGAATTTCATACAGCTACTTTATCTGATGGAACCGAAATTATTGCAAGTCCAGCAAATACAGCAAAGATTCTTACTACCAATAAGAATCAAGATGATCGTAAAGTTGTTGCTGACGCAAGATATGCTGCTTACTCCAAAAATAAAAACACTTATACTGATCTTTGGATAGGGAATGCTCAAAATTTGTGGGCTGGTGCTCAACTGCAAGATTACGAATCCTATTTGGAATCTGTGCTGGAATCAAATAATATTCCAAAGGATGTTTATATGAACCTAATTGATGTTGCGAGTAATAATACTACACCTTTATTAAAATACCGTGAATTAAGAAAAAAGGCCCTTGGACTTGAAAAATATTACGTTTCTGATGAGGCCATAGCATTAGTTGATTTTGAGAAATCCTATAAATGGGAAGAAGCTGTTGAATTGGTACTAGAGTGTTTAAAACCAATGGGTGATGAGTATAATGAATTATTAAATGAATCTGTTCAAGGCGGATGGATTGATGTATATGAAAAGCCAGGAAAACAATCAGGTGCTTATAACATGCCAATTTACGACGTTCATCCATACATCTTAATGAACTGGGCAGAAACACAAGATAATGTATTTACTTTAGCTCATGAGTTAGGTCACGCAATACATGGAATGTTAAGTAGTAGATACCAACCTTATGATTATGGACGAGCTGCTTCAATGGTTGCTGAAGTTGCTTCAACATTTAATGAAAATATGTTATTAGATCATATGATTGAAAATGCTAAAGATCCAAATGAAAAAATTGCACTATTAATTCAGGCAATTGATAATATTTCAGGAACATTTTATAGACAGGCACAATATGCCGAATTTGAATACAAAATGTATTCACTGATAGAAAAAGATGAACCTGTAAACGTGAATATATTGGCAAATCTTTTTGCAGAGATTAATAAAAAGTATAATGGTGAAATAATGGAAAGTTCAGAAGTTTATAATTATAGTTGGCCACGAGTATTCCATTTCTATACTCATACATATTATGTGTATAATTATGCTGTTTCGTTCTCTTGCTCAAGTAGTTTGTTTAATCAAATAAATAAAGCAGAAACAAAAGAAGATGCGCAAAAAGCACAAGAAAAATACCTCGAATTATTAAAATCAGGAAGTAACGATTATCCTGTTGATTTATTGAAGAAAGCAGGAGTAGACTTAACAACTAAAGAACCATATTTAGCTGTTGTTAATAGATTGGAAGAATTGGTTGATCAGCTTGAGGTAGCTTTAAAAGAAGTTGGTAAAATATAATTTGTTTACCAAATAATATTATAAAAGGGACTTATTTGAGTCCCTTTTATTGTTAGTAAAAAGACGGAAGTCATCCCCTTAGTTTTTACCATTGTTGTCAGTCTTATACGCTGTTATCATGAATAAAGTGTATAACATGGGTGTCTTTTAAAAGATTTATTAGCAATTATCGATAAAGATTCCCAATAAGCTTGCCTGCTGCAGCAGGGTTAGGGATGACAAAACTTAACTTTTTTGATAGCTCCTTTTTTATCAAAGATTTACTGTATAAAAAGTATTTATTAATCACATAATCTTGACGACAGCTATTTGATATTGTAACTTGCATTAAGTTTTCTTAAAATTAAATATTATGAATAAAATAATATTTATTCTAATTTTTTTATTTACAGCAACTTATCAGGAATGTTTTTGCCAGCTAAGTATATATGAAATCCAGTATACAGATATTCCCGGAGATGGCACTTATCCATCAAAATATGAGGGTCAATATGTAACTACAGGAGGAATCGTTACTGCAATAGGATTTGAACATGTATGCTACTTTATTTCTTCTTCTGAGGGTGGACCATGGAATAGCATTTTGATAAACGATTATCATCATTCGCCTGCTATTGGTGATAGCATTATTATTTCAGGGCTTGTTATTGAAGAAAGGGGATTTACAGAAATTACAAATCTTACGGAATTTGAAATTATAAGTTCAGATAATCCTTTGCCTGAACCAGAACAAATTACTACAGGATTGGTAAGTAATGAGGCTTCTGAAGGACAGTTGGTAGAGATAAATAATATTACTGTAACAAATAACTATGATAGATTTGGTGTTTGGGGAGTAGATGATGGAAGTGGAGAATGTAGTATTAGTTATGAAATATATCATCTTCAGATGCATACATTTCCCGTGATACCGGGTTATCAGTTTGAAAGTATCACTGGAGTAGTAGTTTATAGATATGATAGTTATAGGATTAATCCTCGCGAAATAAATGATCTTATATCTAAGCCCGATACGACAGTAATATGGTTTAACCAGCTAGTAACTATAGATAGCAGTGAGTTTAAAATTCCTGTTAAAATTTCAATGCTAAACCAGGAACAACAAGTATCAGATTATGATCTTTATTTTAGTTATAACAGCGAAATGATTGAATATAAAGAATTAGATATTGAAAATACATTGTCAGTTAATGGTACTATTAACGATCAGTCCATTGATGGATATATAGAAATTGGTTTTCTTGGTAATTTTAACTATTCAGGGATCGATACTATTGTTAATGTGATTTTCAGCCCATTGTCTTCAGGGTATTCTTTACTTAAATTAGATTCTGCAAAGATTAATGGAGAGAAAGCTGTTTTTACCTATTCAGGGGAATTAGAAATAAATTTAGATGTTATTCCAATAGGGGATACAATAACAATCATTCAGCGCCCATTAATAAATATTCCAACAATTGTCACTCCAGGTGATGAATTGGAGATCACATGTTTGGCACCATCTGAAACAACAGGTTGGCAGGCAGAGCTTATACATGATAACCACGTAATTTCACTGGAAATTATTTCGGAGGAATATAATAATGAGTTGGGAAGATGGTATCTGAAGGCACTCCTTCCTCAAAGCGATATTTATGAATTATATGATCTTAAAGTAATAGCATCAAATGATATTGAAGACATTTCAAAAAACTCTGTACAATTTATACCTGAATATAAGGAGAACTATTATTTCGTTCAGATTACAGATACACATTTGCCAGCTAAAGCTTTTTATAATGATCCCGGTGAAAAAGAAGATACTTCAGAAATGACTGATTTTCACGAAGTGATAAATGACATAAACTTAATCAGGCCTGAATTTGTTTTATTAACAGGTGATTTTATACATAACGCAAAAATTGAAGATTATGGAGGAAGGCGTGTATTTACAAGGGCTCAACGAATACTGTCAGAGTTAGAAGTTCCAGTATTTTTAGTTTCAGGTAATCACGATCTGGGAGGTCGTGTACCTTCTCCGCTTCCTGCCAGTACAAGTCGTAAAGAATGGTGGAGATTTTTTGGCTGGTCATGGCTGCAAAATCCACCTGCAAGTGAACCACATTATACACAGGATTATAGTTTTGATTATGGATCTGTACATTTTATTGGATTTGAGGCCTACACAAACTACGATTGGTATAAGCCTGAAATATATGGATATGAAAGCCTTATTCCATCACAACTGGATTGGTTTGAAAAGGATTTATTGGAAGCCAGTGAAAGTGAAGCAATAGTTCTTTTCAATCATTATAATTCTGCTGAATTTATTGACTTAGAATTAAATGGAATTGATATGTCACTTTATGGTCATAACCATTTAAATAGTGGGAGCATTGAGGAATATCCTTATATATTGTGTACAGATAATGCTTGTGATGGAGAAAGAGCATACCGTGTGATTAAAGTTAATAATGCAGTATTAGCACCACAAAATACTACTTATGCAGGTTCAGAAGGAGGGAACTTGAGCATTAGTTTTTATCCTTCTAATAATGGAAGTTCAGAAATAGTTACAGCTACTATAAATAATCAACATAATTTGTCTTTTGAAAATGCTAAGATTTTGTTTTACATGCCTAAAGGAGATTTGGATTTTTCTGTCCAAAACGGTATTCTGGAGCAGGTTGACCAATCAGGTGAAATAGTAGTATGTTATGTAAATGTTGTTATACCAGCCCAAAGCTCTATTTCAGTAACAATTAAGATTGGTGATGAGGTTTCTGTTTCAGAACCTGAAACAATTCCGAAACCGGTTTTATATCAAAATTATCCGAATCCTGTTAGTTCTAAAACAATTATTAGTTACCAATTAACTAAAAGTAGTTCGGTTGATCTTGAAATTTACACACTAACCAGTCAAAGAGTTACTAGCTTTGTATCGAAAAAACTGCCAGCTGGGAATTATCAGGTTGAATGGGATGCTACAGATACTGATAATGGCGTTTATTTTTATAGACTACGTACAGATAATTTTGAATTAGTTAGAAAATTAATTGTACTGCATTAGAATGTTATAAGCAAATCTATTTTAAATCAATAATCCAATTTAACCCCTTTTTTTATTTTAAATACGTAATGAATCAACTAAATTTTCGCAGAACAGAGAATAAAAAGTATTTATGCAATCAAAATTTGACTATCTGATATTAAAAGAGAAATCATTGATTCGTGAATATTACAGGGGGAAATATAATGTAGATGAATTAATTGAATTTAAGAAAAAACTATGGTAAATAAAGACAACCTGCTTTCATAAGGATTATAATCCAAAATTTGATGTTTAAAAAAAGATTTACCGATTGAAATAATAATATGTAGTACAGTCGAAGTAGCTTTTTCACATATTGGGCTTTACCATAAAGACTGGAGTAATATTGAAAATCTAATAAATCAATTTAAGAATACATCTTAAATTAGATTATTCTTCATCTTTATTTTCAACTAACAAATACAGGTTTTTATCTTCAAGAAATAGATATCCCTGTTCATAACAGAAGTTATAAATATCACCCTTCTTAGTTGTATAAGTATGTGTGTGATAAGTGAAATTAAATCCTTTTGAAAGCAGGTTGTCTTTATTTACCATAGTTTTACCTGATTGTTTATTAAGTTCATGTAATATTCTACGATTTTTCCTAAGAATATTATTAATATTTCGCACTGTATTGCTTGTATCGCTGTTAAGTCTATTGTTGTATGTATTGCGACATTGATCGGAGCAAAACTTCTTATCGGCTCGTCCGATTATAACATCTCCACATTCGGGACATTTTCGAGTTAAATTTTCTTGTATCATTTTCTCTTTGTTAGTATTTGAAAATTAAAGATAAAATAATTTGCAAACAATTACAAACGACAACAAACGAATATTAATCGACTATACTCATTTAATAACCGAATCGGATCTGTTAGTCACCGTTAATTTGTATCAAAATTATTTGTTAAACCTTAAAAACTAAAAACATGAAAACAATTAACAAAGTAGAAATTCAAGGATTCTTAGGACAAGATGCAGAAGAAAAAACTTTTGAAAGTGGGCGTACACTCATAAGTATGAATATAGCTACAAATGAAAGTTATAAAAATAAAAATGATGAGTGGGTAACGAATACTACATGGCACAATGTAACGCACTGGAAAAATAAAAAAGAAGAAGATATGAGCTTTTTGAAAAAAGGAGAATTAGTAGCAATTACTGGTAAATTAAATACGCGCAAATACACCGATAAAAATAATCAAGAACGATATATTACTGAAGTTGTAGCGTACAAAATTGAACAGGTTTCAATAGAAGTATAAAACTGATTTTTTGAGTGTAAAAAAGGGATTGTCATTATCGACAACCCTTTTTTTTGTAATTTTAAAATAAAATCGAAAATATGATTCATGAAATAAAAGCCAAATCTCTTTTAAGAAAACACAAAAAAGTCGATTCGTGGTTTGTAG
>JBHOSR010000042.1:0-20327 GCA_042584405.1 Bacteroidota bacterium | reverse complement strand
CTTTCAGAAAGGTCTGCAGCAATAACTGTATAAATAACAGGATTTGTAAAGTCGTTAGGAGTTGTTCCTGAAACCTGAGTAGTTGCATCAACTTTTACTTCTTGTCCGGTAGTTGCAAAAGTTGCTACCAATGCAGTTACATCTGTTCCGAAAGGTACAGTTACTGCTATTGTTGAATCAGCTTCGGTAATAACACCATCAACTGAAAGAGCAGCAAAACTAAAACTTGTTATATCTTTTACATCGTTTCCAACAACACTGAAAACAATTGTATATGTTTTAGTAGTTGAGCCATCTTCAGCTGTAACAACAATTGTTGCAGTTCTAGCAGCTAAATCACCTTCAATATCACTAACTTGTGTAATAACTGCATTTGCGTTTGGATCATTTTCTGTTGCACCAACTGTCGGTTCGTCAGTTGTTCCATTTGGTAATTCAACCGTATAGTTTTCAGTTGCAGCATCGAAAGCAGGAACAAGAGTTCCCATATCGGTAGTTAGTGCACTTAAAGTTGCATCAGTAGCTGGAGCTGTAATAGAAAATACAACAGTATATGTTTTAGTAGTTGAGCCATCTTCAGCAGTAACAACAACAGTTGCAGTTCTTGCAGCTAAATCACCTTCAACATCTGTTGCCTGCGTAATAACAGCATTTGCATTAGGATCATTTTCTGTAGCTGTAACTATAGGTTCTACTGTTGTACCATAAGGTAATTCAACAGTATAATCTTCTGTTGCAGAATCAAAAACAGGAACCAGAGTTCCATTATCAACTATTAATGTATCCAATGTTGCATCAGTAGCTGGCGCTGCGATAGAAAATACAACAGTATATGTTTTTGTTGTGCTACCATCTTCAGCTGTAACAACTACAGTTGCAGTTCTAGCAGCTAAATCACCTTCTACATCAGTAGCTTGTGTAATAACAGCATTTGCATTTGGATCAGTTTCCGTAGCTCCTACAATAGGTTCTACAGTAGTTCCATAAGGAAGTTCAACAGTGTAATCTTCTGTTGCAGCATCAAAAACAGGAACAAGAGTTCCGTTGTCAACTGTTAAATCACTTAAAGTAGCATCATCATTTAATGCAACAGAAAATACAATTGTATATGTTTCAGTTGTAGTTCCATCTTCAGCTGTAACAATAACAGTTGCAGTTCTTGCAGCTAAATCGCCTTCTACATCAGTTGCTTGTGTAATAACAGCATTTGCATTTGTATTATTTTCTGTAGCAGTAACAACAGGTTCTGCAGTAGTTCCATAAGGAAGTTCTACAGTATAATCAATAGTTGCAGCATCGAAAGCAGGAACTAATGTTCCATTGTCAACAGCTAAATCGCTTAATGTTGCATCATGGCTAATAATGTCAGCAGCATCTCTAGGTGCTATTAGATTTGTGAAATATGAATAAGCAAAACCCGTAACAGTATACGTTGTACCATTATTTATTCCAACTTCTGCATCTGCATAATAAATATCATCAACTGTAAGCGTAGTTGTACCATCTGTAATGTCAAATCTACCACTTGAGGCATTATCAGCTGCAGTATCATTAATAAATTTAACTAATTCACCTTCATAATCTTCAAAGTTGGATTCAAAATCAGCCATGGTAGGTTCCTGAACTGTAATTGCATATCCAGCTGTTGCTGCACCAGGATCAGCTTCTGGAACAAATTGTAGCATTCCTCCATATTCACCTAATGTACCTTCAATACCAGTTATTCCATCGCCAACACTATAAGGTGTTGTGATAATACCACCGTCATCATCAATTAGAATTGCAGCTGTAGCATCTTGAATCATTTTTTGATTACGAGATGTATGTAAGTAAGTAACTACAACTTCACCTGTAAGGTTTACGATTTCGGCAATCTCATAAGTTCTTAAGGCTGCAATAGTACTTGCAACAGCTTTAACTGTAAATTCAGCTCCTTCAGCATTTACTGTAGCTTCATCAGCATCAACAACTCTTACTTTATATGCTGTGCTATAATGCGAAGCAGCAGGAATTGTAATGTCTTTTGTGCCGTCACCAGCAGTAACTCCAGTTGCCACTGATTCCCATGTTGATGTAAAAGGAGTCCATAAGTCGATATCAACTGTAGTAATTCCTGTACTTGTCCACGTTACTGTAGCAACATCTCCAGCATAATATTCAGTAGCAGCAGCTGGTCCAGTTACTGCTACAGTTTTATCTGTGGCTGTAAAAGTAATATTCTGTCCTGTAGTTTCGTTGCCAAGTGCATCTTCAAATCCAGTGATCGCAAGATAATAAACTTGACCACCTGTTAAGGCAGCCGATGGTGTGATTGTTACAATTTTTTCGGTTCCATCAATAACAGCATCAAATCCAACATCAGCTCCACCAGCATCTGTTTCTTTTAATGTAACAATACCATCAATAGTAGTATTATCAAAAGCACTTCCATCAGCAGAAGCATATATTGATTCATTAAAAGTTAAAATGATAGGATCATTAATATTATGATTCGTTGAAGCATCTTCTGGATCGAATGTAGCTACTGGGGCTTCTGTATCAGCAGTAACTGTAAAAGAAGCAGTACCAAAATCATATCTATTTGAATTGTCTCCCAACCATTTGGAATCATCACTAATAGCCGCTAATAATTCAGCTACGGTTCCAGATGTTAATTGAGTTGCAAAATCATATGAAACATTGTCATATTCATCTCCCGCACCAGTTCCTGTTCCAAAAGAAACAGCACTAGTTCCATCTACTAAACCATCTGGAATAACAGAGTTAGTTGTTCCATTACATGTATCTTGCCATGATAGACTATTAAATTGCATAGCATAAATAAATGTTGGACTTGTTGATAATCCTTGAAAAGCAAATACTTGATCTCCAGATGAAGATAGATTCATTCCATTAGTTCCAATTCCAGCATCATCATCTCTTGTAAAATTAGCTGGTAATGCTCCAAGGTCTGAAATATCACAAGATATAACAGTTCCAGCAGATACGGCTGATGGTGCTGTATATTTAACGGCACCCTCACTAGCTCTAAATAAAGATGTATTATCCCAACCGCTATCAGTAAATCGGATTTCAGTTCCTGTTTCAATATCTACAAGAAGAACAAATGCAAAAACGTCAGGAGCATCAGCATTAGCCCCGATAATTGCAATATCACCAGCAGATAAAGTCGTTTGTCCATTAACCCATCCAGCACTAATTGCTATTAAAAAGGTTAACAAAAATTTGAGTAAATGTTTTTTCATAATTTAAATTTTTGGTTTCTATTTAGTTAATATTGTTTTAAAGTGTTTCTTCCAAATTGGGATTTTGGAAAAGGGATCACAATATATTAACAATTTTACGGCTCAACAATTATTTTGTATGATTAAAATGTTAAGTCATATTCATATTCGTCAAATTGGAAAAATGTTCTTCGAATTGCTTATTTGTGTGTTTTTTTCATGCTCAAAACTTGGTATTTAGACTATTTTCCTGTTTTCTGCAGGTGGATATCTGTAATATCGATTACATCTGGATTAGGTCAAATTAGATTAATTGAAGTACTCAATTGCATTTTATATTTATGTTTTATTACTCTTTTAACTAATAATTAAAACCTGACAATAATCATCGGGCATGTTTATTCCTTTTTTGTAAGTTTGCAGTTCAAATAATTAATAATTAATAATTAATAATTAAAAATGAAGAATTAAGAATTGTTTTTTAATTCACTATTTACAAATCACTATTCACAAATCACAAAATATTATGTTAGATACTATATTCAATCACAAATCGATACGTAAATATAAAAGCACTCCAATTTCAGAAAAAGATTTAAATGAAATTTTAGAAGCAGGAACACGTGCATCAACTACGGGTAATATGCAGATATATTCTATTATTGTTACTCGCGATGAGGAAATGAAAAAGAAATTGGCACCAACACATTTTAATCAGCCAATGGCAACAGAAGCACCTGTTTTATTAACTTTCTGCGCCGATATAAATCGTTTTAACAAATGGTGCGAACAACGAAATGCTGATCCGGGTTATGATAATTTTCTATGGTTTACCAATGCCGTAATTGACGCAATGTTAGTAGCTCAAAATTGTAGTATTGCAGCTGAAGATAAAGGACTGGGAATATGTTACCTAGGAACAACAACCTATACTGCCGATAAAATTATTGAAATCTTAGAGTTACCAAAGGGAGTAATTCCAATAACTACAGTTGTAGTTGGTTATCCTGACGAAAACCCGGGCTTAACAGATCGTTTACCTTTAGAAGGAGTGGTGCATTACGAAAAATACAAAGATTATTCAAAGGAAGATATTGATAGAATTTATGCAAAGAAAGAATCATTGGATTCGACCAAAGAATTATTGGAAGAAAATCAAAAAGAAACATTAGCACAAGTATTTACCGATAACCGATACAAAAAAGCGGACAATATTCACTTTTCGAAAGTGTTTTTAAAAGTTCTAAAAGATCAAGGTTTTTTTAATCAATAACTACAAGCTACAGGTCACAGGCTTCATGCTTCATGTTGCAAGTTTCAATAATTTAATAAGTCATGCTAGATGTCATTCTGAGCACTACGAAGAACCTTAGTATGACTTTTTTATCATTGTTTTACATGTAGCTAGCAGCTAACAGCTAGCAGCTTGTTTTTAAATTGTACTGGGTAAAAATCAAGTAAAGATTTAAAGATACGGATATACCAAACAGTTTAATTCCAAGTTATCTAATTATATTTGTTACTAAAATTGTAGCTCTGAGAAAATCGTTTTACATATTAATATTAATTCACTTATTCTTTTGTACACAACTTATCGGACAAGAGCATAAACTAATCATTGAATCTAAATCGAAAAAGGCAGAATACATTTTAAAATCGTATCGAAATTTTCGCGGTGACAGTGTATCAATTCAAAATCACTTAAAATCCTTGATTAGTGAACTGCAAAATGAAGGATATTTGGCTACAAGTATCGATAGTTTAAACTATGACTCAAGTAAGGTATTTGCAGATTTATATGTTGGTAGTAAATATCAGTGGAGCAAATTAGATTTCGCGCAACTTAATCCTGAATTGCTCGATGAACTTCATTTAAAAAGAAGAAAAGTCGATGTAGTAAATTTAAGTGAACTGCAAGAAATCAAAACTGAAATTCTGTCATTTTATGAAAATTCAGGATATCCTTTTGCAGAAGTTTTTTTAGACGATTTTGAAATTCAGGATTCTCTGTTTAAGGCCGCACTTACTGTTGATGAAGGTGATTTCTATACTATCGATAGCATCATAGTTAAAGGAGAAGCTAAAATATCGGTGAATTATGTAAAAAAGACAATACAGATTAATCAAGGTATATCTTTTAATCAGAAGAAATTTGACGAGATATCTAAAAAAATAAATGATCTTAAATTTTTGTCTGAAATAAAACCAGCTGAAATAGAATTCCGAGATGAAAGTGTTGATTTATACCTCTATTTACAAAACAAAAAAGCAAACATGTTTAACGGTATTATTGGATTTTTACCTGAGAACGAAGAAACAGGAAAACTATTAATAACAGGAGAATTAAACTTAAACTTAGTAAATCCATTTGGAAAAGGAGAGGAGATCTTTCTGAATTGGGAAAAAATGGAATCGTCTACTCAAAAACTGGATATTGGATTTATGTATCCATATTTATTTAAAACAAATTTAGGATTAGATGCAGATTTTGGATTGTATAAAAAAGACACAACATACCTTTCGTTGAATACTGAAATAGGATTACGCTTATTTTTAAGTTACGACGATTATATTAAAGGATATTATAGATATAAAAGCTCAACTCGAATTGGCGATGATAAAGCAAACAAAATATCATTAAATTTTGCCGATGTTACTTCGAACGTATTTGGTGCTTCTTATTATTTAAACGAATTGGATTATAAATTTAATCCGCGAAAAGGAATAGAATTGGACTTATTTGCAGGAGCAGGATTTAAAAATATTGTGAATATAAAAAATGTTACAGATAGTTTAAATCTCGATGCAGATAATAAAACCATTGAGGTAGAAGCAGGTCTTGATTTAGATTTTTACTATCCCATTTACAACAATTTTGTTTTTCATTTTGGAAATACAACTCGGTATCTTGATCAGTTTGCCGATAATACTAAAGAAGTTATTTTTTTCGAAAATGAACTTTATCGTTTTGGAGGTGCTAAATCATTGCGTGGATTTGATGAAAGCATTTTTTATGCCTCTATTTATTCTTTACAAAATGTTGAGATAAAATATTTATTTGAACAGAATTCTTCGTTTTATATTTTCTGGAATGGAGCTTACTATTATAAAAATGTTGTACAAACGGTAACAGAAGATTTCCCCTGGGGATTTGGAATAGGAATGGATTTTGAGACCCGAGCTGGAATCTTTTCTTTGAGCTACGCATTGGGAAAACAATTCGATAATCCAATAGAAATCAGAACAGCTAAAATCCATTTTGGGTATATCAGCAGATTTTAAATTTTGAATACTATTACTAAATAAAAATTGTCATTCCGGGCGTAGACATGGAACCGAGCTATAGCGAGCTCAGCAAAACTAATCCCATTATAAAACTTTAGAATAAGAAGGGTGTCCAAAAAGCCTTTGTGGCACTTTGTGCATACTTTGTGCAACTTTGTGGTATAATTCAAAAAGCTGTTACACAGAGACTCACAAAGAAAACGCAAAGTTACTCGAAGTTAAAACTTACAAATATTATTCATTTCTTAACTTTTTGGACACCCTCAACAAATTGCTTGAAGTCTTAGAAGAAATTCTTTTTGTATTCCTTAGTAATAAAATCATCAATCCAATGATAGAATTCCTGAACATCGTTTTCTTTTAGTAGATTTATTCTCCAATCAGAGATTTTTTCTTCGGTTTTAATAAAAATTATTTTTTCAACAGGTTCAATCTTTTGAAGTATTCCTGTGTTATTTTTATTAATGACTGCTGAAATATTTAAATATTTAGAACCTGATCCTCGCTCAATAGGATAACATTGTTTTTTCAATTTTAGCGACATATCACATAATAGTGCATTACCACTTTTTTCAGCCATTAAAATTCGAGGTAGATTTTTGCCCCCTTTAATCCAAACAGGCACAGCAACTGTCGTAAACGGATAACCTAAAATGGCCCACATGGTTGTAAATTCAGGCGATTCTCCTTTTTTTACTCCATGTACAATAACATCTGCAACAGAACTATTTCTAACAATTAAATCACCAGCATTAATAAAATGTTGACCTTCTGAATAATTTTCTAATTGTTCTCTATAATCAGTTTTTAAAAGAGAGTGATAAAATGATCGACTAAATTCAGTAATAATGGTTTGATAATTCAGCTTGTTCGTTGCAAAAGCATTTGAAAATAAATCGTAAGCATTTTCATAACGAATATATCCTTTACCTTTATCTTTTTCACCTGTGAAAGCGTGATTTGTTCTTATTAAATAACCGTTGGGAGCTACACGAGTGTCGTTTGCATCAAACTTTACAAATTTGTTATTATCTGTTTCGTAATAAGCTGCTCCACCGTTTGCATCAATTACTCCAAAGTTTGCAGCAACTCCCATTGGCTTTGGTAAATCATTTAAAAACTTCTCAAAATCTTCTAAAGTGGCGCATTGTTGTAGAGCCATTTTCATCACAAACCCTTCGCGATCTTTGTAATCTCCTTCGTATTCTAGATTAACATCATATAAGGCAGCATTCATTATAGAGAAACCTGCAGAATTTGTTCCTGCCCAAATTTCTTTTCCTTCAAAATCTTCGGAATTAACAAGACCAATATAATTGTATTTTCCATCCGTAAAATACATCAGCTTATTTTGGTCAAAATCAGAATCGCGATGCTTCCATAGTATAGGTCGTCCGTCTTCGGTATATTTACCAGAAACTACAGCCGTTGTGCACGCAAAAATGTTGTTTACTGAAAAAACGAAAACAAAAATGAATGAAAAAAATATTCTTGTCATAACATTGAACTTATAAATTTTATAAAAAATAATATCTAAAATATCAATACTCAATTCTCAATACTTTATACTCTGTACTCTGTACTATTCAACTACCTTATAAAACGAATTTGCCTGTGCAGTTGCCGTAATAATCATATCATTAATACAAACATGTTCTGGTCGTGTTATAACATATAAAATGGCATCAGCAACATCTTTTCCATAAAGTGGTGTAAATCCTTTATACACTTTATCTGCTTTATCCTTGTCGCCTTTAAATCGAACTAATGAGAATTCTGTTTCAACCATTCCGGGATTAATTGCAGTAACTTTTATTTTATGTGTAAGTAAGTCAATTCTCATCCCTTTAGTAATTGCATCAACAGCGTGCTTTGTTCCACAATATACATTCCCTTTTTCATATGCCTCTTTTCCTGCAGTCGAACCGATATTTATAATATGACCATGTTTCTTTTCAACCATTTTAGGAGAAACTTTTCTTGTTATATACAATAAGCCTTTAACATTAGTGTCAATCATTCGTTCCCAATCATCAATAAATCCTTCATGAATATGTTCCAATCCAACAGCTAGTCCAGCATTGTTAACTAACACATCAATATCTTGCCATTCTGCTGGTAGACTATCGATAGCCTTATCAACTTCTGCTTTATTTCTAATATCAAAATGTAAAATGTGAATCTTGTTTGTAGATTTTTTATTGATTTCTTTTTTAAGTTCTTCTAATAGTTCTTTTCTTCTTCCTGTTATAATAACATCAAAATTATTTTCAGATAATGTGAGCGTTGTAGCTCTTCCAATACCTGAGGTTGCTCCTGTAATTAGTGCTATTCTATTCATGATAAATAGTTTAAATCGTAGATTTATTAAAGGTCTAAAATTAAATAAAAATTAATAAAGAAAATATTTATTAAGAGTATCGATTTGCCATAGATATGAACAGTTGCTAATTATATGAGTTATTAAGAATATACTATCGATTAAAAAATGACTTTTAATGCTGTTAAAATTTAAGAGTTAATTATATTTGCTATGTCTTTAACCAACTATTAAATTTATAAAGATTATTAAAATGGAAGTCACCGTAAAAACTGCCGAACAACTAGGTTTATTACCCGAAGAATTCGAAAAAATAAAAGAAAATTTAGGACGCACTCCGAATTTTACAGAGTTAAGTATTTATTCAGTAATGTGGTCGGAGCATGCATCATATAAAAATTCAATAAAGTGGTTAAAGACTTTACCACGAACCGGTAAGCAATTACTTGTTGAAGCAGGAGAGGAAAATGCTGGATTAGTAGACATAGGTGATGGATTAGCATGTGCTTTTAAAATTGAATCACACAACCATCCATCAGCAGTAGAACCGTACCAGGGTGCTGCAACTGGAGTTGGAGGAATTAACCGCGATATTTTTACTATGGGAGCTCGCCCTGTTGCACAATTAAATTCATTACGCTTTGGTGATATCAGCCACGATCGCACAAAATGGCATTTAAAAGGTGCAGTTAAAGGAATTGGAGACTATGGAAATGCGTTCGGAATTCCCGTATTGGGAGGTGAAGTAATGTTCGATAAATGTTACAATACTAATCCGTTGGTTAATGCAATGTCGGTTGGTATTATGGAAAAAGGAGAAACAATTTCAGCTATTGCTAAAGGAGTTGGTAATCCGGTTTATATAGTTGGTTCATCTACGGGTAAAGACGGTATTCATGGCGCAACATTCGCTTCAGCAGACTTAACAGAAAATTCAGCCGATGATTTACCTTCTGTTCAGGTAGGCGATCCATTTATGGAAAAACTTTTACTCGAGGCTACTTTGGAACTAAATAAAACAGGAGCTGTAGTTGGTATGCAAGATATGGGTGCTGCAGGTATTATTTGTTCTACTTCCGAAATGTCGGAAAAAGGTGCACATGGAATGAAAATTAATTTGGATAAAGTTCCTTTACGCCAACAAGATATGGTTCCCTTTGAGATACTACTCTCTGAATCACAAGAACGTATGCTAGTTGTCGTTGAAAAAGGAAAAGAAAAAATAGTTGAAAAAATATTTGATAAATGGGATTTAAATTGTGAGATTATTGGTGAGGTTATCGATGAAGATAAACTTTACTTTTATATGCACAATGAGCTGGTAGCTGAAGTTCCAGCTTCGACTTTAGTTTTAGGAGGAGGAGCACCGGTTTATGAGCGTGAAAATAAAGAACCTGCTTATTATAAGAAATTTAAGAAATTTAATATTGATTCTATTCCAGAACCTGATGACTTTAAAGAAACAGCACTTAAGTTATTACAAAGTCCTAATATAGCATCAAAAAAATGGGTAATGGAACAGTATGATTCTATGGTTGGAACAGGCAATATGAGTACTAACTTTCCTTCCGATGCGGGAATCTATAATATTAAAGGAACAAATCGAGCCTTAGCCATGACAGTTGATTGTAATTCACGTTATGTGAAAGCCGATCCCGAAATAGGGACATCAATTGCTGTGTCAGAGGCTGCTCGAAATATTGTTTGTTCTGGAGGTATCCCGCTAGCAATAACAAACTGTTTAAATTTTGGAAATCCTTATAATCCTGAAGCATACTGGCAATTTGTTCATGCAATTAAAGGAATGAGTCATGCTTGCAAGAAATTTAATACACCTGTTACAGGAGGTAATGTAAGTTTTTATAACCAAATGCAAGTTGATGGTAGAACGGAACCAATAAATCCTACACCTACAATTGGTATGATAGGATTAATTGAAAATAAAAACGATCAAATGAGCATTGCCTTTAAAAATAAAGGCGATATGATTTACTTGATAGGAAAATCAAGAAATGATATAAATTCTTCTGAGTATTTAAATTTTATTCATAAAATTGAAGAATCACCAGTTCCTTATTTTAATCTGGAAGAAGAACACGAAGTTCAAGAGGCAATAAAAGGATTAATTAGTAAAAATCTAATTCTTTCAGCACACGATGTTGCAGATGGTGGTTTATTTACCACATTAGTTGAGTCAGCAATGGTAAAAGGTTTTGGATTTGATGTTACTCCAGATGCTGAAATTAGAAAAGACGCATTCTTATTTGGTGAAGCACAAAGTAGGGTGATTGTTTCTGTGTCGCCATCGAATGAGGATCACTTTATAGATTTTATGATAGAAAAGAAAGTACCGTTTTCAGCTTTAGGACATGTTACAAAATCGGAATTAAGAATTGACGATAATTCTTATGGATTTATTAATGATATTAAAAAACTCTACGATAACGCACTAGAAGGATATCTAAAAGAAGATTAATCTGCTAATTTGTGATAACACCGTATAAAGATAATTCGTCGGGTAAAAAGGAGCAAGTAGCTCAAATGTTTGATAATATAGCTCGTCGATACGATTTCTTAAATCATTTTCTCTCTTTGGGAATTGATAAAATTTGGAGAAAAAAAGCAATAAAATGTCTAAATAATCTTCCTCCCCATCCTATGTTGCTTGATGTAGCTTCTGGTACGGGAGATCTTGCATTAGTAGCGCTTAAGTTAAATCCCAAGAAAATTATTGGAGTTGACATTTCTCAAGAGATGTTGAATATTGGAACTGATAAAATCAAGAAAAAAGGATTGCAGGATATTATAGAACTTAAGTTAGGCGATTCAGAAAATCTTGATTTTGAGAATGATTTTTTTCATGGTATAACGGTAGCCTTTGGTGTTCGAAACTTTGAAAATCTTAATAAAGGACTTGCCGAAATGTATCGAGTGTTAAAACCTGAAGGCATATTAGTGATTCTTGAATTTTCGAAACCAAGAGTATTTCCGGTGAAGCAGATATATAATTTTTATTTTAAATTTATTTTACCATCTATTGGAAAAATAATTTCTAAAGATAATTCAGCATATACATATTTACCTGAATCGGTTAATCAGTTTCCTGAAAAAGAATCATTCATTATTCAATTAGAAAAAGTTGGATTTAAAAATTGTATTTTTAAATCATTAAGTTTTGGAATTGCTTCAATTTATGTTGCTTTAAAATAAATTGTTTCAGCTAACAAGTAATATTAATTTGGATTGTTACGTTAGGTAGTTTTAAGTTAAAATGAAAAAATATTGTGTCATATTAATATTTTTGATTGCGCATCAGGTAAATTTTGCGCAAGAAGATATTACGTTAAATTACCAAAACGTAGATCATAAGAGAATTCATTTTGGATTTACAATTGGATTCAATACAATGGATTTTGATATATCTCCAACTATGAGTCCTTATGGTGTTGATTCAGCAGTTTTAATTCCTGAAGTTAATGATTTAGCTCCTGGTTTTCATGTTGGAATAGTATCAGATTTAAAACTAACAGAAAACTTAAGCCTTAGATTTTTACCGGGAATCGCATTGGGACAGCGTAAAATTTTATTCTATGATAGTGACCAAAATTTTGTTTCTGAAATGAAAATAGAATCAACTTTTATTGATTTACCATTACTTATAAAGTATAAAGCAACCAGAATAAATAATACAAGGCCCTATCTTATTGGTGGTATAAATGTTAGAAACGATATGGCCCGGAATAAAGAATTTAGCGAAGACGAACTAAATCCTGTCTATATTAAATTAAGACCTTTCGATATTTATTATGAAGTGGGTGTGGGCCTTGACTTTTATTTGACTTATTTCAAATTTTCAACAGAAATAAAATATTCAGTTGGAACATTTAATGTAGTATCCTCAGATGCTTCAGCTGATTTTCCTCAATACGCCAATTCAATTGATAATGTGAATTCACGTTTATTCATGATTTCATTGCATTTTGAGTAAACTATTTAAGCTTTCTTCTAAACTCAGAACAAACAATCGCAGTTGCGGCTGATATGTTTAACGATTCAGAGCTTAATTCATTTGGTGGATAACTTGGAATAAACAATTGTTTTTGGATAAACGGAGTTAGGCTTTCCGAGATTCCGTGCGATTCACTTCCCATAATAATTAGTCCTCTTTTACTTAGATTTTCTTCATAGATATTATTCCCTTCTAAAAAAGTTCCATAAATAGGAAAATCATTTAAACTACTAATCGATTTTAAAAAATCGATAGAATTAATATAATGTGTTTTCACCCTGTAAATTGCCCCCATTGTAGCCTGAACAACTTTCGGATTAAAAACATCAACACTCTCTTCTGAGCAAAAAATGTTTCTAATCCCGAACCAATCAGCAATCCGAATAATAGTTCCAAGGTTACCAGGGTCGTTTATATTTTCCAAAAATAAACTAAATTCAACTTGTAAATCCTGAATATTAAAAGTACAATCGGGTTGTTTAGCTATAGCAAATACTTTATTAGGAGTACTAAGTGAACTTATCTTTTTAAGTTCATCTTCAGAGATCTCGTTAACTTCAAAACCGCCGAGTGAATTAGACCTTTGCTGGTTGTTTTGTATCCAATCTGTAGTGGCAAAAATGTCTATTATTTGAACATTAGAATTTAGTAATTCATCAACTAATTTTTCTCCTTCAGCAAAAAAACATTGATGGATTTCTCTGTATTTCTTTTTTTTAATGGAATTAATGAATTTAATTTTATTTTTGCTGAGCATGTTCTATAATTATTCTATGTTCTTTATTATTGAATGTAAATATAAATAAAGCCTTGAAATTCTCATTACTAAATAAAACAAATATATACCGATTAGGATTCTTAATTCTACTAACCTCAATACTTTTTTCTTCATGTAGCCCAGTTAAATATGTTCCCGATGATCAATATTTACTTGACAGGTATCGAGTTAAAATTAAAGAAGGTAAAGTTAAAAAGGAAGACGTAAAAAAATATGTTAGGCAAAAGCCTAATAAACGAATCCTTGGACTTCGATTTCATTTGTGGTTATATAATTTGTCCAGAAAAGACAAGGATAAGGGCTTAAGCAACTGGTTTAAAACAATTGGTGAAGAGCCTGTAATTTATGATGAATATTTAGTAAAAAAATCGGTTGATTTATTAAAATCATATTTAGATAATAAGGGATATTATAACTCCATTGTAAAAGATACCATTCAACTTAAAAGAAAAAGAGCAAGAATCTTATATAAAGTTGAAGTAAATGAACCATACAAAATAAAATCTATTCAATATACCTGCAATGACACGGCTATTGCACCACAAGTTTTGCCTGATACTATTTATTCTCTAATTAATAATGGAGATAATTTTGATTTAGATCTGTTACAGGATGAAAGGCAACGAATAGAAACAAGTTTGAAAAATAAAGGTTATTATAACTTTAATAAAGAGTTCATTCATTTTCAGGCAGACAGTATTGCGAAAACAAACGAAGTTGATCTTGTTTTGAATATAGGGGATTTTCAAAAAAGAGGCTCCAATAATACAATTGTTAAAACCAGTCATAAAAAATATATTATTCACAAGGTTTGTGTATTTACTAACTTCGACCAGAAAGAAGCTTTATCTCAAGGAAATAATTACTATAGCGATCTGGATACAACTTATGTAGATGGCATGTTTTTTATCTCTAAAGGAATTGATAAATTAAGCAAAAGAGTCATTTTACAATCAAACTTCATGCAAGAAGGAGAGTTTTATTCACTTTCGAATGCAAATAAAACATACAAACATCTAAATTCTTTAAGGTTATTTAAAATTATCAATATTCAATATAACATTTTAGATTCTTTGGCAAATGACAGCTTAAATATTGGTTATTTAAATTGTGATATAAAATTAACAAAGTATTTTCTTCAATCATATACCGTTGAATTACAAGGAACAAATTCATATGGTAACATAGGAGTTGGAGGAAATTTCTTATATCAACATAGAAGTTTATTCGGGGGGGCTGAGATAACCGATTTTAGAATTAATGGTGCAATCGAAACTATTGATGAACAGAATATCGCAGGGAATTACTATACAACCGAAATTGGAGGTAATGTAACCGTGAGTATTCCTAAGTTTATACTTCCAATATTTAAAGGAGAAAGATTTAGTAAAAAGTATAGTCCTAAAACACAGATATCTGTAGGTTATAATTTTCAAGATAGAATTGATTACAGAAGAGCTATTGCAAATATGTCGTATGGATATATTTGGGATGGAAATAAATACTTAAAACATTCAATTAAACTTTTAGAATTAAATGCAGTTGATTTACCTTATGCAACCCAGGATTTTAAAAATTATATTGACTCTACCTATTTAAAAAGTAGTTATGATAACCATCTAGTATCAGTAACTAATTATAGTTTGGTTTTTAATAACCAGGATATTAAAAAGATTAAAGATTTTTATTTTCTAAGATTAAATACAGAGATTTCTGGAAATATTTTATCAGGAATTAGTGAATTAACAAATGCATCAAAGGATGAAAATGGAAGTTACATGGTATTTGGGATACCTTTCTCTCAATATGCAAAATTCGATATTGACCTAAGATATTATGATGTTATTGATAATTCTAATACACTTGCTTATCGGCTTTTTGGAGGGATAGGCATTCCCTATGGAAATTCACAATCTCTCCCTTTTGAAAAAATGTATTTTTCTGGTGGGGCAAATAGTATCAGAGCCTGGAATGTAAGAGATTTAGGCCCTGGCTCTTATTCAGGCACTTCACGAACTCGGTTCCCTAATCAAACAGGTGATATTAAACTTGAAGCTAATATCGAATATCGATTTAAAATGTTTTGGGTTTTAGAGGGTGCTCTATTTGTTGATGCCGGAAATGTTTGGAATCTAACTTCAGATGAATTTGAAGGCGGACTTTTTAGGAAAGACGAATTTTATAAAGAATTTGCTTTAGGTTCAGGGTTTGGAACCCGATTCGATTTTTCATTTGTAATTTTTCGGCTCGATTTAGGAATAAAACTAAGAGATCCAGCAATGCCTGATGGTGACAGATGGATCTTAGGTAATAGAAGTCTTACATGGAAAGAGGATTTTACAATTAATATTGGTATTGGTTATCCTTTCTAGATTTCGTATTCGTTTGAGACGAGTACAATATTTATAATTCATCATATATTAATTTTTTACATTTCTATTTCAAGCTCATTCATTCAGCTCTTATTTAATTATTTATTAAATTTGTATGTATTTAATCAATTAAATTTTAAAGCGTATGTCATACAATAAAGTTTTGGAATTGTTAGGAGATAAGGCAGATTATCTGTTAAATCATAAGTCAAATACTATTAGTAAGGATCTATTGCATTTACCTGGACCATCATATATCGATGAGGTATTTAGTCTTACAAATCGTAACCCTCAGGTTATTGGATCAATGCAGCAAATAGTTAATACAGGACATTTGGCAGGCACAGGTTTTTTCTCTATTCTTCCGGTTGATCAGGGAATTGAGCATACAGCCGGTGCATCTTTTGCACCAAATCCTTTGTATTTCGATCCTGAAAATATTGTGAAATTAGCAATAGAAGGTGGTTGTAATGCAGTGGCTTCTACCTTTGGAGTATTGGCTTCAGTTTCCAGAAAATATGCACATAAAATTCCTTTCATTGTAAAGTTAAACCATAACGAATTGATGACATATCCAAATAAATTTGATCAAATTATGTTTGGTACTGTTGAAGAAGCTTGGAATCTTGGAGCAAAAGCAGTAGGTGCTACAATTTATTTTGGTTCTGATGAATCAAACCGTCAAATCATTGAGGTTGCTGAAGCATTTGAAAGAGCTCACGAATTAGGAATGGTAACTGTACTTTGGTGTTATACTCGAAATTCTGGATTTAAAAAAGATGGGGTTGATTACCATACTGCAGCTGATTTAACTGGTCAAGCAAATCACTTAGGAGTAACAATTCAAGCGGATATTATCAAGCAAAAACTTCCTACATGTAATGGTGGTTTTAAAGAAATCAATTTTGCAAAAACTAATGATAGAGTTTATTCAGAACTTACTACTGATCATCCAATTGATTTAACAAGATATCAGGTGGTTAATAATTATATGGGGCGATTTGGATTAATCAACTCAGGAGGAGCTTCTTCAGGAGCATCAGATTTAGCAGAAGCAGTATTTACTGCAGTGGTTAATAAAAGAGCAGGAGGTATGGGATTAATTTCAGGTCGCAAGGCATTTCAACGTCCAATGAAAGAAGGGATTGAGCTGTTAAATTCAATTCAGGATGTATATCTTGCAAAAGAAATTGATATCGCTTAATAGAATAAAAATTATATTTTTCAGGTAGCCTCAAAATTGGGGCTACTTTTTTGTTTCATATTATTTTGTAAATCAAGTCAATTTTAGTAAAATTGTTTGGTTTTGAATTTAATAATAAATAAATATGACAAAGAGATTTAGATCAGGGGTATTATTCGGAGATGAAGTTTCACATCTTTTTGAATATGCCAAAGAAAAGCAATTTGCACTTCCAGCAGTTAATGTTATTGGTACGAATTCTATAAATGCAGTTTTGGAAACAGCGCGTGAAATTAATTCGCCTGTCATCATACAATTTTCAAATAGTGGAGCCGCTTTTGTTGCTGGTAAGGGACTTTCGAACGATAATCAGAGAGCGAGTATTGCAGGAGCTATTTCTGGTGCTCAGCATGTACATAATTTAGCAAAATACTATGATGTTCCGGTTGTTCTTCATACAGATCATTGTGCAAAGAAACTTATTCCTTGGGTAGATGGATTAATTGAAGAAGGAGTTAAGTTTTTTGAAAAAAATAAACAACCACTCTTCAGTTCTCATATGTTAGATTTAAGTGAAGAATCCTTAGAAGAAAATATTGAGATTTCGGCATCTTTCTTAAAAAAGATGCATGAATTAGGAATGACTTTAGAGATAGAATTGGGTGTTACCGGAGGAGAAGAAGATGGAGTTGATAATACTAATGTTGATACTTCAAAACTATATACTCAACCAGAAGAAGTAGCATATGCTTATGAAAATTTGATGAAAGTAAGCCCAAACTTTACTGTTGCAGCCTCATTTGGTAATGTTCACGGAGTTTATAAGCCAGGTAATGTTGTGTTAAGTCCAATTATACTAAAAAATTCACAAGAACTGATACAAAAGAAATTTGGGACAAAAGAAAAACCAGTAAACTTTGTTTTTCATGGAGGGTCAGGTTCAGAGAAAGATAAAATCGCTGAGGCAATTAGTTATGGGGCAATAAAAATGAATATCGATACTGATCTGCAGTGGGCTTCATGGAAAGGAATTTTGGATTATTATAACGAAAAACAAGGATTTCTTCAAAGTCAAATAGGAAATCCAAATGATCCTGATGGCCCTAATAAAAAATTCTATGATCCAAGAGCTTGGATGCGTGAAGTTGAAAAGAGTTTCATTAAAAGATTAGTTGAAGCTTTTAAAGATCTCAATGCTGTGAATAGAAATTAATAAACTATTTCAGAATTATTTTTCTAGACCGTCTTAGTAACAATTGAGACGGTTTATTTTTTAATTATTTTGCATTTTGCAAATCAAGTCATTTTTTGTAAAATTGCTAATTCTTGAAAACTAAGATTATAAAAAATGGCAAATATTGATTTTTCAAAAAGAGATAGTTTCAGTAGTAAATTTGGTGTGATTGCCGCAACCGCAGGATCTGCTGTAGGTTTAGGCAATATTTGGAGATTTCCGTATGTTGCTGGAGAAAGCGGCGGAGGAGCTTTTGTTTTGCTTTACCTTGGATTTATATTACTTATTGGGGTTCCTGTTATGCTTTCAGAGTTTATTATTGGTCGTCGAGCTAAATTAAATGCGTTTGGATCATTTAAAAAACTAGCTCCAGGAAAGCCTTGGTTTTTGGTTGGATTAATGGGGATTGTTGCAGCTTTTTTAATTTTAGCTTTCTACAGTACGATTGCAGGATGGACATTAGAATATATCATTCAGTCATTAACAAATAGTTTTAGTGGTAAAAGTTCTGCAGAACTGAAACAAACATTTGAAACCTTTCAAGCTGGAACTTTTCGACCTATTTTATGGCAATTAATATTTATGGGATTAACAGCTTGGATTGTTCTAGCTGGAATTAAAGATGGTATTGAAAAATATACGAAAATACTGATGCCGTTACTATTTGTTCTGATCATTGTTATGTGTATTAGAGCAGTAACATTACCAGGAGCAGCAAAAGGTTTGGAGTTTTTATTTAAACCAGATTTTTCAAAAATTACCTGGGGCGTTGTTCTAGAGGCACTTGGTCAAGCAGCCTTTTCATTAAGTATAGGTATGGGTGCACTAATTACATATGGTTCATATATTCGTAAAGATAATAACCTTTCTACAACTGCAATCCAGGTTTCAATTACAGATACATTAATGGCTATTCTTGCCGGAGTAATGATATTTCCAGCTGTTTTTGCATTTGGTTTAAAACCCGATGAGGGATTTGGACTAGTATTTATAGTTCTGCCAAATATTTTTGAGCAAATGGCCGGAGGATATATCTTTTCAATAATTTTCTTTATTCTATTAGCTGTTGCTGCTTTAACATCTACAATATCTGTTTTAGAAGTTGTCGTAGCATATTTTGTGGAAGAATTAAAAATACCAAGAAAAAAAGCAACTTTGATAGGGTCGGTTTCTATAAGTGTTTTAGGAATTCTCTGTACTCTTTCATTTGGTAAATTAGGCAGTCTGCAATTATTTAATAAAACTATTTTTGGCATATTTGATTACTTAACAGCTAATATTTTATTACCTGTAGGTGCGTTTTTAATAGTCATATTTTTAGGATGGTTCTTAGGTAAAAAAGTTATAGAGAATGAGCTATCCAATGAAGGATCTTTAAAAAACAGATTATTGGGATTGTTTGTTTTTATAATTAAATTTATTGCTCCGGTTGCTATTGCATTGGTTTTTTTAAATAGTACTGGTATTTTAAAATTCTAGATTTTAATGATTAATAATCGATTAAGAGAATATTTCACATTTACAAAAAGGGAGCGCAATGGTTTAATTGTGCTCCTTATTATAATGTTTACACTTATATCAATTAGAATATATCAAAATAATCAGTCATATGGAGAAATTGTTCTGATGGATGATGAATTTAAACAAGAAATTGATGAATTTGAGAAATCATTAGTACCTAAAACACATAAAAAGGCTGAAAAAAAGTATTATAAAGAAGAACAAGACAAAGAAAATAAGATATTTGAAGTTAAAAATTTATTTGAGTTTAATCCAAATACTATAACTAAAAAAGGACTTAAAGAATTAGGTTTCTCAGATAAACTTGTCAAAACAATAATTAATTATAGAAATAAGGGAGGGAGATTTTATCAAAAAGAGGATTTTTTAAAAATAACCTGGGGCGTTGTTCTAGAGGCACT
>JBHOSR010000041.1:0-20463 GCA_042584405.1 Bacteroidota bacterium | reverse complement strand
ACCAGCTATGGTATTTAAAATAACTTCAAAGAAGAAATTTATTGTAATTATCAATATAAAATAAAAAAGCAAAAATTGTTTTTCCCTAATTGACTTAATCATAGTTACTAATATCCAACCTATTAACGAAATAAGACCTAACACTCCTAATTTTACAGCAACATCTAGAAATTGATTATGTGTGTTATACTTAAGTTTTTGTGCCATTAATAATTCATACTTTTCGTATTTCTCTTTCATTTCCTTATCGATATCACCTGTTCCAACACCAAAAATAGGATTCTCCATAAATACTTCAATTCCTGATTTCCAAAGCCAAAGTCGTATATCTGAATCTTTTGTTAATACTTGACCGTTTTCAACAATATCAGTAGTTTCTTTTATATTTTTAATGATCTGAGAGTTTTTCATTATAATTATAGTAAGAAAGATCCCCAAAATAAGAATCACAATGCCAATCCAATGTTTTTTATAATGCAAAATTGTAATAAAAAAGAAACTTAAGAAACATATCAAATAAGTAATATAGGCTGCGCGACTTCCTAGTAACCAAATGAAAAGAGAAAAATATAGTATTAAAATGTAATAGCCAATATTTCTTTTTTTACTTGTTTTTATACAATAAACCAATATTGTTATTGTAAAAATGATATAAATCGAATAATAGGAAGGATGATGGATCTTGCTTAAATAATTATACGAAAAATAACTAAAGCGATGATTTATAAGTTGAAAAAAGCTCATCCCTTCAGTTACCGTTGGCCAACTTGATGTCTCGAGAATTAAACTTCCAGTATCGGTAAATTGAATACTACTATTTAGTGCATAGATTATACATATGATACTAGCTATAAAATTTCCAGCAATAAATACTTTTAAAATTAATCTATAATTTAATTTTATTTTATCAGTCATAAAATAAGTTACAAACGGAATGAATAAGATTGTCAATTTTACTTCCAAATCAAATAAACCATTATTTAAATCATTTGAATAAAGCACTCCAATACAATGAACTAAATAAAATAACAATGGGAATGCTATTAAAATCATATTCTTGTAACTTTCCATTTTTATTCTACGAATAGAGATTAGTCCAGATAATACCCAAAGTGCCATCATCATAGGTAAATACTTCTTTGTAAGGGGCATTAGTATTGAAACTAATAAAAAAATATAGAACTGAAAATCACTTCTTAAAAAGCTTTTTATACGATCCTTTCTCATTTAACTATTTAAATTGTTTATATACCAAAATATCATTTTACTAATTCCTTCTAAAGTAGAATATGGGGGATTAAATTCTAATTTATGATTTGTAAAGTTATTATCCAGTTCTAATGAACCATATAAACGATCAATAACAGATGGTTTTATATGCTTTACACCTTTAATTATAAAATTTGGCGTTTTAATTAATTTAATTCTTTTATTTAGGCTTTTAGCAATTAATATAATTAGTTGCGATGTTGATAAAGGGGCTTGATCACCAGCTATAAAAATACCTGAAGCCTGTTTTTGGATTATGCATTTTATTAGTGCTACTAAATTACCAACATAAACTAATGAGCGTTTGTTTTTTATTCCACCTAATGGAACAATAGGTAACAAATCAATAAATTTAATAAGATTTAACATATTAGCTTTCACTCCTTCCCCATAAACCAAAGGGGATCTTATAATCGCAATATTAAAATCTTTATCTACCAAGCCCTTTACTAATATTTCACCATCTAGCTTGCTTTTGCTATAGCTATCCGTAGGTAAGCATATACTTTTTTCATGCCATGGTGCATTTACACCTGTAGATTCCCCATATACCTTGGCAGTACTCATTAAAACAAATTGTTTTACACCTTCTGTTTTTGCCTTTTTTGCCACTTCAAATGTAAGATCCCTATTTACCCTAAAATACTCCTCCTCAGGGGCTCCTTTCAATTGATGAACTATAGCAGCTAAATGAAGGACTGAATCAATTCCAGTAAAGTCTATTTCTTTTATATTTTGAGTTAATAGGTCTACCTCAGTAAGACTAAATTCATTTGCATTTTTAATAAAATGCTTACCTATGAACCCTGAAGAGCCTGTTATTAGTATGTTTTTACTCATCGCTCAATTATTTCCAGTTAGCTCGAAAACTTTCCTGAAATACTTTGAATAAATTTTAAAGCTATTCGTTCTAATTCCATTTTCCTTACAAGCACGGATAATCTCTTTATTCAATACGAACCTGCTTTTTAAAGATTTATTGCTTACTCCTCCTGTTCGCATAGTTACAAATGGCGTTTCGATATACCTGTATTTTAATTTCTCTTTATATAAAAATCTTATTAATAATTCATAATCGGCAGCAATTAAATAATCTTCTTTATAATAACCAAATTTTTCAAAAAGCTCTTTTTTGGCATAAAAACTAGGATGTGCAGGCATAAATCCATATTTAAACATTTGTGGTTTAAATCGCTTTGATGAATAATACCTTACAATTTTATTTTCATTTGATGAATTTATAAACTGAACATCACCAAAAATAGTATCTGTTTCCTGGATTGCAAATGCTTCCACAACTTTTTGAATCACCTGATTATTACTAAAAAAATCGTCCGCATTTAAAATCCCAATAATATCTCCTGTTGCAAGTCTAATTCCTTTATTCATTGCATTGTATATCCCTTTATCAGGTTCAGATACAATTTTGTCTACTTTATCTCTATACAGTTTAATTTGTTCAAGAGTACCGTCCGCTGAAGCTCCATCAATAATAATATATTCAATATTTTTGTATGTTTGATTAAGAACTGATTCAATTGCCGTCTTAATAGTCAATACATTATTAAAAACGACAGTAATAATTGATACTTTCATTTCTTTAAATTTACATTCTCATTTAAGAAAATACGCATGAAAAAATAAAATATTTTTTTACCAAATCCACCATTAAGCTTTATTATTTCTATCTTATCATTACTTATTCCATAGGATTCTATTTCTTCAATGTATATTTTGTAAATTTTCCGTAAAGTATTTTTAATAGAAGCAAAATAGTATATGGTGTTACAATTCCATTTTTTATTACTTATTTTTTTTACAGAAGAAAAATGATAAATAACTAAAGGTTTATCGTTTACATAAAAGTCCCCGTTATTTTCACTAAAAATGTAATTAACAGCATTCCATGGGGCCGCATTTACTCCAATGTTTTGAATAATATTAATTCCGGAATATTTATTTTCCCATTTATCTAAAAAAATTTGATCAGAGAAATATTGTAAATGATAGCCAGGCATCCCTTTATACCAATTTTCGCAATCTGACTTCCAATCAAGCAAGCAAGTTTTAGCTATTTCTGTATTTTTAAAGAAATTAACACCAACATTATATTTCCCATGATTTTTAGCCAGCTTATTAAACATTGGATGAGTTCTGTGAGGACAATAAGCTATAGAAGCATTTTCAACCTCATCGTACAAAGGATTAAGAGAACTAAAAATATAAACATCAGCATCTAAATACAGTAATGAATCGATATCCGGAAATTGTTTAAATAAATATATACAGATATTAGGCGTTGCCGAAAAATAATACTGTTTCCTATCGTCATACTTATCTGGATTAGTATTAAAATAATTATTATAATCCGTTACAGAAATCGGTATTAGGTTATCATATTTTAATTTGGAAAGATACTCAAATGTCTTTTCATCAAAAGCTAAAACAAAAAAAACAAAATCTTCATGAAATCTCTTTATTGAGTTATAAAGAGCCAACCCTCTTGATAGAAAATTATAATCGAAATAAGTGCAAATATATTTTGTTTTAGCCATGAAAAAATCTTAATATAATTAATTTTCAATTTTATTTAAAACGTCAATAATCTTAAAAAGATCCTCTTTTGTGTGGTAAGATGAAATAGGTAAACTTAAAGTTGTTTGATGTATTTCTTCTGAAATTGGAAAACTTAAATGTGACAAGAATGAGAGTGCTTCTTGTTTATGAGGAGCTACTGGATAATGAATTTCTGTTTTGATCATGTTATCAAGCAAATATTTTTTTATTGCATCTCGTTTTTTGCTCCTAATATTAAAGATATGATATACATCATAAGAACAATTATCAATCTGTGGTAAAATAAACTTACTATTCAAATTACCTAAATAGATAGATGCTAGTTCTCGCTTATGTTTGTTAATATCATCTAGCGACTTCAGCTTTATATTAAGGAATGCAGCTTGAATTTCATCCAGCCTTGAATTTGTGCCGATATATTTATTATAATACTTTTTATTAGATCCGTAGTTCCTAAGCATTTGGACTTTTTCAGAAAAGTCTTTATTATTTGTAGTAATTGCACCTCCATCTCCCAAACAGCCTAAATTTTTTGTAGGATAAAAACTAAAAGCTCCAAAATCGCCAAAACTGCCTACCTTTTTCCTTTTATACTCAGCACCATGAGCTTGTGCACAATCTTCAATTAAAAATAAATCTCTTTTTTTACATATATCCATAATAGGATCCATATCGCATGGTTTTCCATATAGATGAACAACTAATATCGCTTTAGTTTTAGAAGTAACTGAAGGTTCTATTTTTAATGGATCTATGTTATAAGTTTGAATATCTGGTTCTACTAAAACAGGTATATGACCATTTTGTACAATAGCAAGTATAGTAGCGATATAAGTATTAGACGGAACAATAATTTCAGATCCCTTTTCTAATTCGAGAGCTTGGATTGATAATATTAATGCATCAAGACCTGAAGCTACACCAACACAGTAATCAACATTATTATATGCAGCAAATTCATTTTCAAATTTTTGAACATTTTTACCTAAAATGAACCAGCCAGACTCAAGTACATCATTGAACGCTTTTTTAAACTCACGAAAAAAAGACTGGTTTACCTTTGCTAAGTTTTCATATTCAATCATCATATCCTTTGAAAATATAGTCGTTTGCATCGTAATTTTCAGAAGCGAGAACCATTAATATTGCATCTTTTGAAAAATCATACATTTTATGCCAGTCTTTTGGTTCAAGTATTAAACACTTAGAAGGTTTATCTAAATGAAAGATCTCTTCTTTTTCCTTATCATTATTATATATTTTGCATTCTCCTTTTATACAAATTGCAGCCTGAATAGTCTTATGATGACGATGTCCTCCACGCACTGAGTCGTCAACACCATAAATATAAAAAATTCTTTTTATTTGAAATGGAAGAACATTCTCAATTACTGTAAGATTTCCCCGTTTATCTGTATGTGTTTCTAAATCTAAAATATAAGCCATTTCAATATTGTCATTATAAGGTTTAATTTGCAATAATAAGCGTTTATATTATTCCCAATATACAAATCTAACTAAATAAATTTAGCCAATATCACTAAATCTTTTTTTAGAAATCTCATACGAAGTAAATGATAAATTAATTAGTTTTGTTATTTAATAAGGCATATAAAGGATTTTTATGTATAACATTTTCATAATCATAAAGTTTATAATCTGAAATTTCGAAAAAATCATTCACTAAATCTTTATCAAGAAAAATAATTAAGTCAGGTATTGAATCCATATTTTCAACTGTTCTGCCATTAAAATATTGATACCAGCCTTTAGTTTGACTTTCTGAAAATTCTTCATCTGGACTGTTATTAATAGCATACCCAAACAGATTAATATTATATTCGAGTTCTAAATAGGTTTTGAATGAATATGATTGTTCATAGTAAGCAATAGGATCAACCACCATGAGCAATTTCGAATCTTCTTTATAGTTTTCCCTAATTTTTTGAACAAGTATTGCAATATTTCTTCCCTCCTTTGAAAAAGTTTTTGCAGCCTTAACAGAATCTTTAAATAAAGGAATGAAAAAGACGAAAAGCCCTATTATTGCCAATCTCTTAATCCAAATTAATTTCTCATCCAGAGCCTTTATTACAGAAATAATTATGAATGCCACTCCGATTGAAGATGGAATTAAATATCTGCCCCATAAACCGGATTTAGCATACAAAACTAAATTAGGAAGCACAATAAGAATACATAATAAAGCGGGTAAAATAATAAGCTTAAAATCATAAAGCTTTTTATAAGTTAAATACGCAATCAAGATAATTATTAGGATAGAACCCAAAACTAATTTGAAACTTATAAAATTAAATATTATATTTTTAACACCATTTAAAGTGTTCAGAAATGAAGAATCCAATCCCGCATAACCTATTTTATTTGTTCCTACATAAAATACTATAATATATAACTCAACAAACATGATTATTATCGGAATAATTAAATAAAGATTTTTTATTACGGTTTCCCTAATACTCCACTTTTGAATAGTTCTTTCTTTTAAAATCTTAAAGAAAATAACTCCTGGAATTATTATAATAAAACTTTCTTTGCAAAAGGATGATAAAATTAAAAATATTACAAAAAACAAGTTGTTCACTTTCTGAATCTTATTACAGTTTCTTGACATAAAAAAGAAACTTAGAGCAAGAAAAACCACACCAATAGTCTCATTTGGTCCAAGTCGCCACCATACATCCATTTGCTGACCAATAAATGAAATTACTAAAAACAATATGGATTCTTCAACTGTAAACTGAAAATTTCGCATTGCCATATAAAAGGCAACCATTGCAATACAAGCTAATAATCCAGTGCAGACAGACCAGATAAAAAAATTTGAGCCAAATAATCTTGTTTGAACAATCCTAAGAAAATAATATAAAGGCCTAAATCGAATGTTTAAATCATCCTTTATCCATTTTTTTGTAATTTCAAACAAATTCATAGATTCAAAATCAGCCTTGATTCTAATTATCTCATGATCATCAACAAAATGATAACCTGAAGTTATTGTGCCAGTTAAACCAAGAAATAAAAAAATACATATTACAATTAACAATATAGTAATTAAATCCTTCCTTTTCATGTTAAGCTGTTTTTGGATACTTATTTTTCAGTAATTTTAAAATCCGATTCAGTGCTACTTTCTTTAATAACATAATGTGGTCTGTTTTTTGATTCAATAAATAGTTTTCCAATATACTCACCTAGAACTCCAAGCATTATTAATTGAACACCACCAATAAATGTGACCATAAAAAAAACGGATGTCCAACCTGTAACTGAATTATCAGTAAATACTTTAATATACAATGCGTAAAAACCATATAAAATTGATAAAAAAGCTATCACAGTTCCAATAAAAAAAGAAATTTTTAAGGGTCTTACGCTAAAACTTGTAATTCCAGAAAAAGCAAATGAAACCATTTTTTTTATGGAATATTTTGAATTTCCCCAGTATCTTTCATTCGGTTCATATTCTATCCCTATCTGCTTAAATCCTAGCCATTTTACCATGCCTCTAAAAAATATGTCATTTTCCCGAATTTCATTCAAACTAGCAGCAACTTTCTTATTTATTAATCTGAAATCAGCTGCACCCTGTTCAATCTTTATATCAGAAAATATATTCAATATTTTATAAAACAATCGAGCAGTGAACTTTTTGAAAAATGGAATTTTAATATTATCTCTTCTTAAAGTATAAACAATATCATATCCTTCTTTCCACTTTTCAATCATTTCAGGAATTAATTCAGGAGGGTGTTGAAAATCTGCATCTAATGAGATAATACATTCTCCTGTCGCCTTTTTTATACCTGCTCTTAAAGCACTTTGGTGTCCAAAGTTCCTTGAAAAGGATATGTACTTAATCTTTTGGTTTTCTGAATTTAACTTCTTTAATATCTGTAGCGTTTTATCAGTACTGCCGTCATCTATTAGAAGAACTTCATAATCATAATAGATTTGGACTATTTCTATAACTTTTTTTACTAATAACGAAATACACCCCTCTTCATTAAAAACTGGGATAATTATGGAGACTTTAAATTTTATATCGCTCATGAAATTTCATTTTAGAATAATGTAATAATCAATAAAATTCAATCTTTTATCTGATTTGTTTCTTTTAACTTAAATAGGAAACCCTTAAAAGTTGAGTCTATATTTGCTCTATCCAAAGAATCAAATTCCAAAAATAATTCATATTCTCTTTCAATATAAGAGAGGAACTTCTTCATATTAAAAAACCAACACGGATATTTTGCTTTGTATATTTTAGGATGGACCTTTTGGACGGTTATTCTGTCATTTCCTTTAATAAAAGGAGTCCTGTCTATTATCAAAAATTTAATTTCTGAGGATTTGACATGTTCTAACAAATCATAAGGTTTTTCAAGGTATTGTAATACACTTGAAAATAGAATGACATCAATTTCATTTTTTTCAAGACACTCATCAATAGAATAGTAGAACTTCAACTTATCATCTTCAAAATGCTCTTTACCTGCACTAACAAAATTGTGTTGTTCTACAATACACCACTTAATCTCAATTAATGAATCAAGAAATAGTTTATTTTGATAATAACTACTCCCCAATGAGCCTCCAAAATCAAGCACGTTTAATTTTCCTTTATTTTGTGCAGCAATCCACATTAGTCCAGATAATAAAGGAAAAGAATACTGAATTTCATCAAATACAACTGAATCTCTTTCATATGGAACAATTTCATCTTTTACTTTTAAAGTAGCATCTTTTACTTTTTCTAAAATATTCTTAGCATCATATCCTGTAGACTTTCGTATAGCTTCCTCCCACGAAGAATAATTACCACTCCATCCATAAAAAAATCTAGTTATAAAGTTTAACATGAATTTAGGAATGATACTTTTAATGATTGCTCTAAACTGGCTATTCTGAATTTTCATTATACTCATTTAATTTCAAGAAACTTAATACTTTTTCAACCATAATTTCAGGCAAGTAGCCCATTGTTTCTATTTTATTTATACAGTTTTTTGCGTATTTCTCCCAATCAACCGCTTTTTCTTTCCATTTTACAATCTTATTTGCTAAATCTTCATGTGAATCGTTAATAAACAAATCACCGTTAAATCCTTTCTCTAATATTTCGAATTCAGGAAAATGAAGGTTCAGGTTATCTGTTGTTAAGACCGGTATACCATACGACATTGCATGTAAAATAGATAAACCAATCCCCCCAGGATATACAAACAAGCTTGACTTTATAAAATATGGATCTGTTTCTTTCCCATATTTAGCGCCCAGAAATGTAACCTCATTTTCTAAATTAAGTTTATTTACTAACTTCTTTAATGAGGCTAAATCACCATCACCAATAATATAACACTGAAAATCTATCAGTTTTTTCTGTTTAATAATTCCTAATGCCTTGATTAATACATCAACTTTTTTAGCTTTAGTCAATCTGCCAGAATATAGTATTGTAAACTTTTCGTTTTTCTTTGCAATAAACAAATCATAATTTAAATAACCATAATCCGCTCTGTTTAAAGAATTATTTACAACCATAATTCTATTTTCACTTATTCCCATTTTAAGAAGATTTTCTCTCCCTTCCTGATTATAGGCTAATATTCCAGTCGATTTTTTATAAAAGAATCTTCTAACATTCATCCCCAAATTACCCTGATTGCCTATACTTGCATGCGACCACCAATAAAAACTTTTCCTTTTTACAAGTCGAAAAATAAAGTGGATTAAAATGGTATGAATTAAATGCAAATCAATTCCTGTACAAATTACAACATCAGGTTTTTCATTTAACAAATATTTAATTACTCCTTTTAGAAAATAAAACTTGTGATTAAATAATCTAAACGTTATATAATTATATAATCTATTATCATACGCTTCAAGACTTTTTACCCCATCGTAGTTTCGCCCAGCAATTATGTTAAAATCAAAATCTTTAGAATGGAGAAAACTTTCAAAAACATCTTTTCTATAATGAGCAAACACAGGTTCTATTAAAACTACTTTTTTAATCATCTTAAATTTACTTTTCAATTTGTTTAACTTTTGATTCATACCTAACTACAATAATAATCATTAACAAAGTAATTATCATATAGCAAAAAACTTCAATCAAAACATAAACTTTTATAAAGTTAATAAATGACCTATTCTTAAATAAGAATAATGAAAGTATTGCAATAAAATAAAACAATTGCCATATACTCAATATCTTTATTTGTTTCATTGAAATAAATAAACTACTAAATGAAGCTATGAAGAAATTAAATGCATAAGACCAAACCAATATTCTTGAAATTTCTCCAGAGAATCCCCATTGTTCACCGAAAAACAATTTAAAAAGATTCTCACCCCAAAGGGTAATTATCAATATTTCTAATATTGCAATAAACAAGACAATGCCCACTATTGAATATAATTCATATACAAAACTTTGATTTTCTTTATATTTAGTCGATATGCGTTCCAATAAAACATTTGCAATTGAAGTAGCAACTAAGGCTAGAGGTATTGATAATACCAACTTGGAAAGATCAAAATAACCGGTATACTCCGAGGAAAAGAATTTATTTATAAAGATAACTGGCAACAAATAACTACACGCACTCAATAAGCTCGGGAATACATTAAATTTTGGATATTCAACGTACTTTGTAAATACATATTTTATTTTAACTATACTAAAATAATTAAGCAACAGCCCATTTTTAATGCTTTGATAAATGCCAGAAGCAACATTTGCAATATGCCCTATAAGGTCTCCAATTACTAAACCTTGAGCTACGTTAAGAAATTTAAACCCAACTTGAGCACTCCCTTCGAAACCTCTTCGAATAAATTTATTTTTTGAAATTGCAAAAAAACTTTTTTTACGAATAAGCCAATAATTTAAACTTTGGTAAAAATTAAAAAGGAAAGTACCTATTGGAACAAAATATAAATAATATATATACTCTTCTGAAAGGTTCAAAAATATCGCAATATCTTTTTTAAAAACCAGAATTAGGATAATAATTAGGATATTAAATAAGAAGTTTAAAATAAGCGCTAAAAAGAAAATATTTGCAGCTTCTTTTTCTTTTTTTGGTAATATTATTGCTAATTCATATTTAAATGATGATACAACGATTAAGATTCCCAAGAGACTTAAATAAACGGCATATGCTCCAAATGTCTCAGGAGTATAATATCGTCTTAAAACAGGTTGTAAAAGAATAGGGATCAGTTGAGCCAAGGCCGTTCCTGAAACTAGTATTGAAGTATTTCTAAGTACTTCAGACTTTAAAGTAAATCTTCCCTTTTTCAATTAATGTAATATAAATGATTATTTAAAAGGCACTTTTTTATCTACTATTTCTGTAATTATAAAAAAGAAAATCAAACTCAAAATAAAAAGCGGTATTTGCAAAAATTTAAATTCTCTGTATAATAAAATAAAAATTAAAACAATTGAATTAATTATTATTAGAGAATAAATAACTTTTTGATGAGAAAAACCTGCTTGAACTATTCTTTGATAAACATGTTTTTTATGAGCCTGACTTAGTTTCTCTTTATTTCTCCATCTTCGAAACAAAGTATAGGTTGCATCAAACCAGAAAGGTGATGAAAGCATTATCCAGTTTAATATGGAGAATTTAAATGTGTTATGGAAATAGATACCTAATACAACTAAAATAAATCCTAATTGGGTACTTCCCACATCACCTAAAAATATTTTGGCTTTTGGCCAGTTCCAAAATAAGAATCCGGCTATAGAAGCAATTAATAAAAGATTAACAATATTTCCTGAATAAGCAAACATTACTAATGCAAGAATTATAGCTTCTGTTGAAGCAAAACCATCCAAGCCATCCATAAAATTAAAAAGATTAATAAACCATACCATACCTATAATCGCCAATGGATATATAATAAAATAATAATTTATTTCAATATTGGGCATAATTAAGGGTCGAAGTTCACCCAGGAATTTAAATGCAATTATAACAGTTATAAAATGGATAAAAAGACGAATCACAGGTTTTACTTTTACTAAATCATCAACAAAACTAACAACTGCTATAATGGATCCACTCAACAAAGCATAATACAAATTGGATTCAATCATTTTAAAAAAAAACAAAATAGATATTCCGATATACCATGTAATTACAATCGCAAGACCACCTCCTCGTGGAGTTGTTGAAATATGGGAACTTCTTTCATTAGGAATATCTACTACTTTGTATTTTAATGCAAAAATCCGTATTAAATAAGTAAGAATAAACGATAGTACTCCAATAAAACTAACTAATAATATTTTCATATAGTTTTAGATTCAAATAATAATCATTAAAAGTAAAACAAAATAAGCAGTTTAGTGCACTTCATTTTATACCTTTTTAAATAAGAAGAAGAAATCCAAAATGAGATTTATTCATTCTCTGCTTCACTTTTTTCTTTCATTTTAACTGAATGTATAAAAAATGGAAATATAGAAAAAAAGCCCACCATAGGTGGATCAAAAGGACTTCCTCCACTAAAAAAGGTAAAGAAGAATGTGATAAGGAAGAATATAAAGAACAAATAATATTCCTTGATATACTTTATGTAATAATAAAACACCTTGTACATAAAAAAAACATACAATGACAATCCTAAAATCCCCGAATATAATAAAATATGCAAGAACGGATTATGTGGCCAATCAATTTTTGTTTTATCTTGTTTAAAATAATAACCATACCAATTTAGAAAACTAAACCCTCCCCCAAATAGTTTTTGTTTCCAATTGTACTCTTTTGTAAATATTTCCCCCGCAAAACGCCAGCGTACAATTCGAGGTCCTGAAAATTTATTATAAATAGTATCAATTCCTAATTCGTTCTTATTACCATAATATGTAGTATCTTCCGAGATAAGTGTAGCAACCCAATTTTTTAATGAATCTTTTTCCTTCAATTGTAGAATTGCTGTTACCATCGATAATGGCAAAGAAAATAAATTAGCTTTATTTATATTTAATTCATTAGTCAGACAATTAGTATGCATATTAAATGAATCGATGTAAAACTTCCTTGATTCGACTATTTCTTCCATTGCAAGAATCATATCTCTGCGGTTATCTCTATAGTTTACATACTTTGAATTATTAACTCCAATAATTGAATCATCTTTATGTATTAGTTCAATTTGGGGATAAGCAAAAATAATATTCCCATGCATTGGGTAAATATCTTCATTACCCCAATTATTTATATAAACGATTATAGGAACGAATCCGGTATTACAATCAAACTCTATTACTAATTCCTGCCATTTACCAATATTACGCATATCATAACGATCAATAGCTTTCTTTCGGCTTTCATCAGTAATAGAAGATGACCCCCATGATGCTACAATGCTAACACCATTTTGAGAAAAATCATTAGAAACATAACAATATATAGAAGCCCTATAACTTTCATTTTGATTTACTTTTATCTGTTCAATATATTTAGTTCGCCAGGCTTCATTTAAAGAATCAATTGAACTTAACTCAATTAAACATCCAATAGCATCTGGTGGTACAATTTCATGATTTTCACCAGTTAATGGAAAAACTTTAATACAATCTCCCCCTCCCCAATTACAATCTGGATCTACAGAGCTCATTTTTGAATACCATATTTTTTTATGTAACTCATTATAATTTAAATCCCGATCCAATACTGAAATACAGTTCTTGATCGAAACTGAAATATTAATCTTTGCTAGCTTTTTATCTTTTGACCCTATAAATTCAAGCATATTATTCTTAAAACTACAGCTTGCATTAAATAAGAAAAATCCACTTAGGATAGACATTATAAGAAATGAAATTAAAAACACTCTAGAATTAACTATAAAATTCCTAAGTATATTTAATTTTATAAAAAAATGCAAAAATTGCATAGAAATTAATATTAATAATATTATCATAAAAACAAGAAGGCCTCTTCTTGATCCCGATAAAATAATATTTAACGAGAATATCAACATTATAATTGCGAAAAGGGAAATTTTAATCTTACTCAGTTTAGTATAAAACAAGTATAAAATGCTAATTAATGCATAAAAAATCGGAAGTAACACGAAATTTTTATCAATTTTTAAATAAGCACCCGGTTCAATCTTGTATATAACCAACAATCCCGATAACCTTACAATTGAAATCAGTAAACCAAAAAAGAGTAATACCTTTATAAATGTTGCTATAAATTGATTTAATTCCTTTTTGTTTTTGATAACAACAGTTAATGAAAGGAATAGCAAAATCAATAATGCTGCATTTACAATGTCTTTTAAAACAATCAAATACAATTTAATGGAAAATAAATATGCCAAAATATATACTCCATAAAGAATGAATATTATAAAGTAATTCTTCATAAAGTTTTTAACACTTTTAAAAAACTCCTTTTTCTTTAATAATATTAAATAAATAAAGAATACAATAAATAATGGGACAAATAAATACTTAAAAACAGGTATTGAAGTCCTAAACAGATATAACTGAATAATTATACTTAATGCTGCAATCTCATACTTTGGACGATCATTTATTTCAAAAAAATATATTTTCATAAACTGAATATATTTATCAATGCCTCTTTAATTCGGTCTAATTCGGTTTTCGTCAAATTTGATCCTGAAGGCAAGCATAAACCTGTATTAAATAGATTTTCTGAAACACCGTTTAGATAACTTGGACTTGCTTTAAAGACTGGTTGTAAGTGCATCGGTTTCCATAACGGGCGACATTCAATATTTTCATATTCCATAGCTGCTTTTAAACTTTCATTTGTGATACCATTGGTTTTTATTGGATCAATTAATATAGTTGATAGCCAATAGTTTGAAAAAAAGTTTTTATCCGGTTCATGTAAAAAAGAAACGCCAAATTGATTGTCCAATAAATCATGATAAAACTGATTGACACTCCTACGTTGCTCAACACGATTTTTTATTACTTCCATTTGTCCACGTCCTATTCCTGCAAGAATATTACTCATTCGATAGTTATACCCAATCTCTGAATGCTGATAATGAGGAGCTTCATCTCTTGCTTGAGTAGCTAGAAATCGTGCTTTATTTATAGCTTCACATTCATTAGAAACTAACGCACCTCCACCTGAGGTTGTTATTATTTTATTCCCATTAAATGATAATATACCAAACTTCCCAAATGAACCTAACTTTTGTCCTTTATATGAACTTCCTAAAGCTTCTGCTGCATCTTCAATAATCGAAATCTCATATTTATTAGCTATAGTTATGATATCTTCTAATTTAGCAGGCATACCATATAAATGCACAACAATAATCGCCTTTGGCTTTTTACCCTTAGAAATACGATCCTTAATAGCTGTTTCTAATAATTGTGGATCCATATTCCATGTTTCTTTCTCACTATCAATAAAAATGGGAGTCGCACCTTGATAAACAATTGGATTTGCTGAAGCAGAAAAAGTAAATGACTGACAAATTACTTCATCCCCAGGTTTTACATTAAGCAATATTAATGCTAACTGGATAGCTGCAGTACCAGAGCTTAATGCTGCGACATGATTAACATTCAGATAATTCTGAATATCCTGTTCAAATCCATCCACGTTAGGGCCCAAAGGAGCAATCCAATTTGTATCAAATGCTTCTTCAATATATTTTTGTTCTTTCCCACTCATGTGAGGGGAAGAAAGCCAGATTTTTGATTTACTATTCATTATTTGATGGAATTCTCATTAAGTTATCATACTTCGAAAATGCAATATTATATATAGGTTTAAACAATTCATCACTTGTTTCTTTGCCTTCTATCCAATTTACAATAGCCTTAGGAATATCGACTCCTGATTCATGTGAAAAAGGATATCCCCCACCAAATCGACTATTCATTTCTAATAAATAGTATTTCCCATTTGATAAAAAGAAATCACAATCCAAATTCCCAACATGTTGCAATACTTTGCCGATCTTTTTACCTATAGCTCTTAAATTAGCATCATCAACCGTCATTGCCTTATCCGTTTCACCGGCGCGCATCGAAAGTTTTTTCTTTACTATTGTTGCTTTATAATTTCCTTCAAGATCATTAATTATATCAACACCATATTCTTGTCCTTTAATATATTCCTGGATGAGTACTGCTTCGTTCTTTGCTGACTTACTTGCTTCTGAAAGAATCGTTCTCTCTAATTTAATTATTTGCAAGCGATAAGCCAATTCAAGTTCTTCTTCAGTCTGCACAATTTCAATACCTATAGATGCACTACCCCAACGTGGCTTCAATACTAATGGGAACTTCAAGTTTTCTAATCGTATAGCTTTTTTTGCACTTTCAAAGGTAATATACGTTGCCGGAGTTGCTATGCTTATTTCTTGAGCAAATTGAAAGGTTTTGAATTTATCAAAGGTTATATCAATAACTCTTTCTGAAGAAATAATCAAACGAACCCCTAGTTTTTCAAACTGCAATCTATTTTTAGCTAAAATGGGTAATTCTAAATCATTTAAAGAAATTACAGCTTTAACATTCTCTTTTATACAAATATCAAGTAAAGTTCGAACATATTCTTTTTCATATATCCCAGGAACAATAAAAGCTTTATGAGCATCTACCAATGCTGGTGCAGAAAGCTGCATATCTGCTGCGTAAATAAATCCTTTATCTCCAATTGCTTCTTTAAAGTAATTTATTAAATAATTACGCCTTCCAGCGCATGTAAAAAGTATATTCATTGCTAATACTTATTCTCAATTGAAACTATGTTAATTAATTTTTTACCCAAAGCTAAGTTATTTAGGTTTTCAATTGCATCGTACAAGTGAGGTAATTCACCCTCTATATATCCCGCTCTATGAGGTGACATTACAATATTATTCAATTTCTGAAATGGATAATTTTTAGAAGGTAAAACATTCTTATTATTTGCATTTGGATAATTAAACCATGTATCTATTGCAGCACCCTTTATTAAATTAATTTTTAATGCTGTAAATAAGTCCTCTTCATTAATAACTTCACCCCTTGATATATTAATAAGCATTCCTTTATTATTCATGTAATTCAAAAATTGTTCATTCACCATTCCTTTGGTTTTATTAGTTAAAGGAACCGTAACAAACACAATATCTGCATCTTTCAAAGCTTGTTTAATATTATTAGGATGAAAATATCTGGAATTTTCATCAGTAATTTCAATATTTGAAGCATCTACAATATTGAAATAGGCTTGAAATCCTGATAATAATTTTTTAATTTGTTTCCCAATAGCTCCATAACCAATAATAGTTATGCTAGAATTAAATATTTTAGTTGAAAAGGGTGAAAGCCCCGTATTATCATAGATCCTGTTCCAAATGCCTTTTCGCAACATCATATCATGAAATGAAAGTTTTTTTGCAATATCAAACATAAGTGCAACAGCATGTTCAGCAACAATAAGAGCATTTGAATGAGAGTTACATATAGTATAATTATACTTCTTTAATAAATCAAAATCTAAAAAATCAACTCCAGTCCATGGAATCTGAATTAGCTTTAGCCTTTTTGCATTATCTAAAATATCTTTTGTAATTAGATTACCTAATAAAACGTCAGCATCACCAACCAATTCTTTTATACATTTTTCAGTATATTCTTCAGGATATATTAATTTACAATTCTCTTTTATACCTTCTTCAAGAATTTCCTTATCTGCTTCTTGAAAACTTTTTGTGACTAAAACTGCTAACATAACTATAGTTTTGAAATAAAATCTTCTATTAAATAAAATGCTTCTTCTAAAGTTCTATTATCAACTGCTAATGAAATTCTGATATGATCATCCCAATTCTCACCAAATGCTATACCAGGAGTAACAGCCACTCCAGTTTTATCAATTAGTTGAGAAGCAAATGTATTAGAATCTATGTTTAATTCTGAAATATTTAAAAATGCAAAGAAACTTCCATTTGGTAAAACACCATTAATTTTAGACACTCTATCTAAGAATTCTTTGTATAATTGTACACGTTTTTCCAATATTTCATTATATCTTACTAAATATGAAGAATCAATTGGTAAAACTTCCCCCAATGCTTCCTGAATAAATGTACAAGTATTAGTATTTATATGTTGTTGAATTTTAAGAACCTTTGTTTTTAATTCTTCTGGGAAACATGCATAACCTAAACGCCAGCCTGTCATTGCATGCGATTTGCTAAACCCATTGATAGTTATAACTCTATCTGGAACTTCTTCAAATGCTCCAATACTAAAATGACTTGCACCATTAAAAACGAGTTTCTCATATACTTCATCAGAAATAATAAAAGAGTTATTCCTTTTAGCTAGAATAAATAGCTTTTCAAGTTCATCTTTTTTTAAAACAGCTCCTGCTGGATTTTGAGGAGTATTAATTATTATTGCTTTTGTTTTATCAGATACAATTTCACTTAACAATTCTATATCTAAACTATGATCCTCTTTGTTTAAATCTACGTATTTAATTTTAGCAGTAGGCTCCGAAATTAACACCTGAGGTACATAGCTGACATAAGCTGGCATAATCATCACAACTTCATCGTTGGGTTCAAGCAATGCCATTAGAATTATTTGTAGTGCTTGCTTCGCTCCTGGCGTAACAATAATATTTTCTGACGTTGCTTTAATATTATTCTCCAAATGAAGTTTTTCAGCAATTTTATCTCTTAATATTTGCACCCCTAATGGTGCTGAATATTTTGACTGTTTGCTTTTCAAAACTTTTACTGTTGCATCAACAATTTCTTTTGGAGTATTAAAATCTGGTTCTCCTAATCCTAAGGAAATAATTTTCTCACCTCTTTTTTTTCTTTCTGCTGCAGCCTGAGCAAATTTCAATGTTAATGACTCGGAAATCTTTGGATTAAATTCCATATAATCTATTTATTATAAATTAGGTTCTTCTTTATAAAAATTCTGATAGGAATTTATCAAACTTTGAAATTCGCTATCATCAATCTTTTGATTATCTGCAACTTTAAAAGGTCTTAATTGCTTATTATTTAACTCTAAGCTAATACCAAATTTTTTAAACTTTGTTTCTAGTTCTTTTAAAACTTCCTTTGGATTTGAGCACAAATCTTGATAACTAGTATTAATTTTTCTATTATCAGGTAGCTTTTTTAATGATTCATTCATTTTTTTCTCAGTATAAAAAACTTGACCTATTATTTGATCACTCCAATGTAAATTTTTAAGTTCGTGATACTCTTTAGGTTTTATTGACCACCATTTGTTTATATCTCCTAATATTTTTTTCCTTCCTAATGCAATAGATTGAGCAACATAAATAGGATTGCGAGATGTAGATATAAATAAAGAATTAGGAAAAACTTTACTTAAAAAGTCCATTTGTAGAGTAAGCCAAAATTGAGACTTAAATAGTACTGGTTTATTATATACCTGCTCAATAGCTGCAACTTCCTTTTTAAATTGTTGAGTATCAATTTGGGTTAACATTTCTTTTGGAACTTCTTGCTCTTCTTGGCCATGTGCAAACCACTTATCCCAAAAATACATAACTTCATGTGGAGAATGAAGACCATCTTCTGTTTTGCCAAAGTCTGAAGTAAAGGATAATTCTACTGATTCCCTTACTTGCATAATTTTCTCAAGCATTAATCCTATATAAGGAGCTTCCCAGAATCGAGCAGAGAAATTGCTTAAATAGGTAAATTCATTAGAATTTGCTAAAATCTGATATAATAAGGAAGAACCTGAACGAGGTGTCCCTACAATAAACAAAACTGGTAATTTAGGGCTCTCATTTGATTGAATAAAAGTATTTCCAATACCAGATAAAAAAGAATTAAAATTTTGTAAAAAATATTCTTCATTAATATTGAGCTTATAATTATTATCTCTTTCTTCATTAATTTTCTTCAGTTCTTCAAGAGTATATTTCTTTTTTCTTGCCATTTGCACCTATTTATTTTATTTTTCTATCCACGATTTACTATCTCTATATACTTCGTTTGAATTAAACATTGTTTTTATTGTTTCTAATATAATCCAAATATCTAAGCATAAATTATATTTTTGTATATAAAGTATATCTAGTCGAATTCTTTGGTCCCAATTGAGACTTTTTCTACCACGACATTGTGCTAAACCAGTTACTCCAGGTTTCATTTTTAAACGCTGTTTTTGAAAATCAGTGTACTTCTCAACTTGAAAACGTAGCGTTGGTCTTGGTCCAATTAGACTCATCTCTCCTTTTAAAATATTTAATAATTGCGGTAATTCATCAATACTAGTTTTTCTAATAAAATGACCAATTTTTGTAATCCGCGGATCATCCCTTACTACTCGATATTTCAAACCAATATTCTCAGCATTTACAACCATAGACCTAAATTTTATTATTTTAAAAGCATTATTATTTAATCCTATTCTTTCTTGAAAATAAAATATTGGTCCTTTTGAATCAAATTTTATTAATATTCCTATTATTATTAATATAGGCATTAAAATTATCAAAACAAAAAAGCATATAAAAACATCAAATAATCTTTTTACTATTAGCTGCATTGAACTGTATATTAATTAAATAAAAC
>JBHOSR010000040.1:0-20579 GCA_042584405.1 Bacteroidota bacterium | reverse complement strand
TAGAACATTTTTGCCTAAATCAATTGCATTTTCTTTCAACTCTGGGCCTACTAAATCTGGATATTCGTCTCGAAATGATAATATTGCAGAAGGTTCTATTCCCACCAAAGGTGATTTTTCAGATATTATATCTTTTAAATAGTTCACATTTTTAATGGCTATTTTCTTAGCTTTTCGTATTAATCCCTTGGATAAAAATGTTCTTCCGCTATCGATGTGTTTTGGAATCACTACTTTGTACCCTAAATGCGATAATAATTGTACAGTTTTTATCCCAATATCGGTATCGTTGTAATTTATAAATTCATCATTAAATAAAAAGACCTGTCCTTTAGAATCAAAATTAGCTTTTAATTCAGATGTATACCTTCTCATCCACTTACTCATGGTTTGTTTACTTAATAAAGGCATACTTCTAACGCGTGCAAAACCAATTAATCCCATAATGAATGAAGAAATTGTTTTATTCTTCATTGCGCTATTGTATAGCCACGGCCAAATAGAAGCTAATTTATTTATTTCAGTTATATAAGCTACTAATCTAGAACGCAAAGGCACACCGTGTGCATCATAATAATGTTGTAGAAATTCAGCTTTGAGTTTGGCTACATCAACACTTGAGGGACATTCAGATTTACATGCTTTACATGACAAACATAAATCCATCACTTCCTTAATCTCCGTATGGTCAAATGGATTCTTTTTATTTGAAGTAGTTAAAAATTCACGTAGAATATTTGCTCTTGCACGCGTAACGTCGTTTTCATTGCGAGTAGCCATGTAACTCGGGCACATAGTACCACCCGATTTTTCTGTTTTTCGACAATCTCCACTCCCATTACATTTTTCAGTTGCTCTGAGTATTCCTCCAACTTCCGAGAAATCAAAAATCGTTTCAATTTCTGGTTCTTTTCGATCTTGCTCATAACGTAAAAAGGATGTCATTGAGGGAACATCAACAATTTTACCTGGATTGAATATATAATTTGGATCCCAAACTGACTTAAGTTCTTGTAATAATTTATAATTCCTTTCACCAATAACAATTGGAATAAATTCGCCACGAACACGACCATCTCCATGTTCACCACTCATCGATCCTTTATATTTCTTTACCAAATGTGCTATTTCTAAACCAATAGTTCTGAACATTTTTACATCTTTCGAAACCTTTAAATTCAATATAGGACGTAAATGCAGCTCTCCAGAACCAATATGCGCATGATAAACGCACTCTAATTTATACTTATCCAATATTTTTTGAAAATCGTCCATATAATCGGGAAGAATTTCCACATTAACGGCTGTATCTTCAATAATAGAAACAGGTCTGGCATCACCTTCCATATTGGATAATACACCTAATCCTGCCTTTCTCAGAGCCCAAACCTTTTTAGTATCTTCATTGTAGATTATCGGAAAATGATATCCAAATTCAGCAGATTTAAAATCTTTTATTAAGGCATCGCAAATTTGATTTATTTCTTCAATTGTATTTCTTGCAAATTCTATAATTAAAATTGCCCCCGGATCTCCTTCTACAAAGAATCGATTCTTTAACTGATCTCTATTTCCTTTTGTTAAATTTAAGATGGTATCATCCATCATTTCCACTGCACCTGGGTTATGCTTTAACGCAATTAAATTAGCTTTAAAAGCTTCTTCTTTTGTTTTAAAATGAGCCGCAACAACTGCAATTTCTTCGGGAGGTGTATCAACTAAATTCAGTTTAATCTCAGTAATTAATCCCAAGGTCCCCTCTGAACCACAAATTAAGTTTGAAAGATTAAATTGATTTTCGGTTTCTATAAATTGTTCTGATTCCAAAAGCAAATCAATTGCGTAACCTGTATTTCTTCGATAAATCGATTTGTCAGGATATTCTTTTCTAATTTCTTTTTGATTTTCTTGATCAGATAAAATTCTGTATATGTGCTGATAAATTTTGTTTTCTAATTCATTGCCCACACATTTTTCATCAAATTCGGTTTTATTTAAAGCTTTAAACTCAACCTCAGCACCATCGCTCAAAAGCACTTTTGTTGACAAAGTATGATCACGTGTAGTACCATATATAATTGAGTGTGAACCACAAGCATTATTTCCAACCATTCCTCCAATCATACATCTGTTTGATGTTGAAGTTTCCGGTCCAAAGAATAAACCGTGAGGTTTTAAAAACATATTCAGTTCATCGAGAATAACTCCGGGTTGAACTTTAACCCATCGCTCCTGAGTATTTAATTCTAAAATCTTAGTAAAATATTTTGAAACATCTACAATTATACCATTTCCAACCACCTGTCCTGCTAATGAGGTCCCTGCTGTGCGAGGAATTAATGAAGTATTGTGCGAATGAGCAAAAGCAATTAGTTTCTTTAAATCATCCTTATTTTTTGGTCGAGCAACTGCTAATGGAAGTTCTCTGTAGGCCGAGGCATCGGTTGCATATAATATTCTTGTCTTTTGATCTGTATATAAATCGCCCTTTAAGTTTTGAGCTAATTCCTTTAACTTATTTAGCATATTAATATTGTTTATAGCAATCATGTAAAAATAATAACATAAATAGAAAGCAGATGTTTTTACCTATTTATATTTTATGATTTCGTACAATATTTCTTTTTTTGTTTAATATAAATTAATGTATTTTTGATCTTTTACAAAAAACATATAACAAATGAGTGTATTAGTCAATAAAGATTCAAAGATAATTGTCCAGGGATTTACAGGAAGTGAAGGTACTTTTCATGCACAGCAAATGATAGATTACGGAACAAATGTGGTTGGAGGAGTTACTCCTGGAAAAGGCGGTCAATCGCATTTAGGAAAACCAGTTTTTAATACTGTTGATGACGCTGTTAAAGAAACTGGTGCAAATGTGTCTGTAATTTTTGTACCTCCCGCATTTTCAGCTGACGCAATAATGGAAGCTGCAGATGCTGGTATTAAGGTTATAGTAACTATAACAGAAGGTATACCGACCTCAGATATGGTAAAAGTAAAAGAATTTTTAAAGGACAAAGATTGTAGAATGGTTGGTCCTAATTGTCCAGGTGTTATTACTCCTGGAGAAGCTAAGGTTGGTATTATGCCCGGTTTTATTCATAAAAAAGGAACCATAGGTATTGTATCACGATCAGGTACATTAACCTACGAAGCGGTAGATCAAGTTTCAAAAATTGGTTTAGGACAATCAACTTGTATAGGTATAGGTGGTGATCCAATAATTGGAACTACAACACTTGATGCTATTGAGTTATTGATGAAGGATCCTGAAACTGAAGGTATTATTTTGATTGGAGAAATAGGAGGAAATATGGAAGCTGAGGCTGCTCAATGGATTAAAGAAAATGGTACTAAACCGGTAGTTGGGTTTATAGCTGGCAAAACTGCTCCGAAAGGAAGAAGAATGGGACATGCAGGAGCAATTATTGGTGGCAAAGATGATACAGCTGCAGCAAAAATGAAAATCATGACTGAGTGTGGAATACATGTTGTGGATTCGCCAGCAGAAATTGGGAAAAAAATGTTTGAAGTTTTAAAACAATAAACTATACTTTTTTATACATTTACAAGCGGATAATTTATAGTCCACTATTATACTCAATATAATTAGTTGTTAATCAAAAAAATCTTGCATATAGTAAGAATAGCATTTACATTTGTCGTATGTTTAAAAATTGGGAAGACAAAACTGTAGTAATAGCCGAAGACGAGCAAATAAATTATTTGTTTTTAAAAGCCGTTTTAAAACCAACAAAAGCAAACGTTATTTGGACTAAAACAGGGAGAGAAACTATCGACATTTGTAATACCGAAAAGGTAGATATTGTTCTGATGGATATAAAAATGCCTGATTTAAATGGACTGGAAGCAACCATTGAAATAAAAAAAGTTTTTCCTAAATTACCTATTGTTGCTCAAACAGCATATGCAATGGAAGAAGACGAAGAAGCCAGCATGAAAGCTGGATGTGATGACTACATTTCAAAACCTATTCGTCCTGAAAATTTAATCACTATAATGGCTAAATATATCGGCTATTAAATCGCTACTGAGAATCCTAATCTCAACTGAGGATAAATGTATGGATTATCTCCAGTCTTAGTTACATTCCATAAAAGAATTATATACGATTTTGCTTTTTTACCCATTTGCTGGAAATAACCTCCACCAACAAGAGTGTTATACAACCAATATCTATCTCTTGTAGAGTTAGGATCATCGAAATAAATATAATTATATTTTGTATTTAGAAACTCGTACTCAACATGAGCAATAATTCCGCTATGACCTTTAACCTTTATTATGTTCCTAAAATCTTTAATAACTGCAAACTGAGAAAAAACACTTCCTCCATAAACACTTGTTTCAAATGTGTTTAAATTACCTGATACAGATCCCTTATCTTTGTAGTATTGGTATTTACCACTAATACCTAAACTTAATCTTTCAGTTAACTGACTTCCAAAAACTGCATTAACATCTACATAAGTGTAAGAACCAAAACCTAACCATAAAGAACCACCCCAAAATAGATATGGTTCCTTAATTTCCTTTTTATTTTTTTTGTCATTTTTTTTATCCTGTGCGTATGAAGTTGAATCTAAAAAAAAGAAACAAGTTAAAATCAATATAAATAGATAGTGCTTTTTCATATTTTAAATTTTTATCTACAACAAATTTATAAAATCATAAAAAATAACTAATTTCCCGTATCATTTATTATAAAATTAAGGTAAAAATGAATATTGTAATCACAGGTGCAAGCAAAGGTATAGGATTTGAGCTAACAAAACTATTTGCAAAAGAAGAAAATAACACAGTAGTTGTTATTGCCAGAAGCGAAAATTTACTTAAAGATCTAAGAAACGAATGCTCAAAACAAAATACAAGGAATAAGTTAACAACAATTGTATTTGATATTGAAGATCCTGACCATGTAAAAAACAAACTAAAAAATGAAATTATTCGACATATAAATTCGATTGACATATTAGTAAATAATGCTGGATATCTGATAAATAAACCCTTTACAGATATAGAAATTGATGAGATAAAGAAAACTTTTAATATTAATCTTATAAGTCAAGCAGTTCTAATACAAGAATTAATTCCATTGCTAAAAGAGAGTACTATGAGTCATGTTGTTAATATTTCAAGTATGGGAGGATTTCAAGGCAGTTCTAAGTTTCCTGGTTTATCATTTTATAGTTCAAGTAAAGCAGCATTAGCTAGTTTAACTGAATGTCTTGCAGAAGAATTTAAGAATGAAAATATTAAGTTTAATTGTTTAGCATTGGGTGCAGTTAATACAGAAATGCTTAAAAAGGCTTTTCCTGACTATACAGCTCCATTAAATGCAAACGAGATGGCTAGTTTTATATATGATTTTGCAACTAATGGAAGTAAATATTTTAATGGTAAAATATTACCAGTAAGTTTATCAACTCCATAAAAAAAGGCATCTGTTAGAGACGCCTTTTTAAGTTATAATATTTTAAGTTTATTTATAAATACTTGGTTCCACTTCACCTTTCATAACCATATATCCGTTCATTGCTAATGCTTCCATCTCATCTTCACCAGGATAAACAACAACAGGAGCAATAAACGAAACCATTTCTTTTACATAATCGACTATCAATTTGTCATATGCCATGCCTCCTGTTAAAATAATTGCATCCACCTTTCCTTTTAATACAGTACTTAAAGATCCAATTGTTTTTCCAAGCTGATAAGCTGCTGCATCGTGTACCTTTCTTGCTTCTTCATCACCATCTTTTATTCTCATTTCTACGTCATATGCATCATTAGTTCCTAAATAAGCGACAAAACCACCTTCACCTTTAATCATCTTTTTAACTTCTTCGTGAGTGTATTCTCCACTAAAGCAAAGTGTTGCAACCTGACCACATGGCAATGTACCTGTTCTTTCTGGAGAAAATGGTCCGTCACCATCTAATGCATTATTAACGTCAATCACTCTTCCATTTTTATGTGCACCAACTGATATACCTCCTCCTAAATGAGCAATTATTAAATTCAATTCTTTATATGGTTTGTCAACTGCTTTAGAATATTTTCTGGCAATTGCTTTTTGATTTAAAGCATGAAAAATTGAATGACGAAGAAATTTAGGATGACCAGTATAACGAGCAACATCCTCCATTTCGTCAACAACCACTGGATCGGTAATAAATGCTCGTGCACCTTTCAGCGATTGTGTAATATCATGTGCAATTAATCCACCTAAATTACTAGCGTGTTCACCTAATTTACTTTCGTGTAAATCATGTATCATTTGATCGTTAACTTCATAAACTCCTGATTCAATTGGTTTCACTAAACCGCCGCGACCAACTATAGCAGTAATTAAATCAATTCTAATTTCAGCATCCTTTAATTCTTTTAAAATTATTTCCTTTCTATATTGAAACTGATCAATGATATTAGAATAAGGTTTCAAATCTTCAGCTGAATGCTTAATATTCTTTAAAAAGACTGATTTAGTACCCTGATAAACAGCTATTTTAGTAGAAGTTGATCCTGGATTAATAGCCAATATTCTTTGCTCTTCCATTACTATTTAATTTTTCGATTTATTTATTAGATTATTTACATTGCCGCTGCTAAAGCTATTGACATCATTTTGCTTTTTTCTTCATCAGCTCTTGAAGTAAGGACTATTGGAACTTTTGCTCCCATAATAACTGCTGCTGATGTACAACCTCCCATAAACATTAGTGTTTTATATAGCATATTTCCACTATTCAATTCAGGTGCTACCATAATATCAGCGTCACCTGCTACATCGCTAACTATACCTTTATGTTCAGCTGCTTTTTTAGAAACCGCGTTATCAACAGCAAACGGACCATCAACTAAACATCCTTGAATTTGTCCTCTTCTGTTCATCACTGTTAACATCGCTGCATGAGCAGTTGATTCAATCTTTGGATTTACAACCTCCAACGGTCCCACAATAGCTACTTTTGGATTTTTTACTCCCAATCGGTGAAATACTTCCACTGCATTATTTATGATATGTACTTTTTCGTTAAAATTGGGCATAATATTCATTCCTGCATCCGTAATACCAATTAATTTGTGGTAATAAGGTGACTCTATTAGTGCAAAATGACTAAGCGTTGAGCCCTTTGTTAAACCATTTTCTTTATCAAGAACTGCTTTTAATAATGGTGCTGTACTAACAAGTCCTTTCATTAATATATCTGCTTTGCCCTCTCTAATTAAAGCAACAGCCTTTATTGATGATAAAGCAGGATTATTTTCTTCGTGAATTTCAATCCTTGTAAGATCAAAATCTATTTCTTTACAAATTTTTACGATTTCAGTTTTATTTCCAATAAGAACGGGAATTATTATATTTTCTTGATAAGCTTTTTTTACGGCTTCAAGAACAGGTCTATCAGCTGCCGCTGCAACAGCTAAGCGCCTTGAATCTTTTTCTTTTGCTATACTTACTAAATCGTTTAAAGATTTTATTATAGTCATCTTAACCTATTTTTAAAATTAGCAATACGATTCTTATAATTTACTAACAATATTTCGTGTATCCTGAGCAATAACTAATTCTTCATTGGTTGTAACCACAACAACTTTAGTTTTAGATCCTGGTTTTGATATTTCTAAATCTACTCCTCTTTTTTTATCGTTTAATTCATCATCAAAATCTACTCCTAAAAATCCAAGATCCTTACATACATCATGTCTTATATCCCAGCCATTTTCACCAATTCCTCCGGTAAACAAAATCAAGTCTACTCCTCCCATTGATGCTGCATATGCTCCAATATACTGTTTAACCCTGTAAACAAACATATCGAATGCTAATCGAGCTCTTTCATTTCCTTCAGCCATAGCTTGTTCAATATCTCTCATATCTGATGATAAGCCCGAAATACCAAGTATACCACTTCTTTTGTTAATCATATTATTGGTATCTTGTATTGTAAGATCTTCTTTTTCGGCAATGAAAAGTAAAGCACCCAAATCAAGGTTTCCTGCACGGGTACCCATTAATAAACCTTCAACTGGAGTAAAACCCATTGAAGTATCTACAGATTTTCCATTTTTAATTGCAGCCACAGAAGCACCATTCCCTAAATGACATGAAATAACCTTTTTTTCTTTCCAATCCCAACCTACTAATTTACATGCTTTTTTTGCAACAAATTTGTGACTTGTTCCGTGAAATCCATATCGTCTTACTTGATATTTTTCGTAGTATTCATAGGGTAATCCGTATAGAAATGCTTGGGGGTCCATGCCTTGGTGAAAAGATGTATCAAAAACCGCAACTTGAGGTATTTTAGGTAATAGTTTTTCCATAGCTAAGATACCTTTAAGGTTTGCAGGATTATGAAGTGGAGCTAGCTCAATACATTCCTCAATTCTCTCCTTGACCTCTTTTGTAACCAATGCACTTTCCTTAAAATACTGACCGCCATGAGTAACTCTGTGACCAACCGCAGCTATTTCATCAGCACTATTTAATACTCCGTGTTCTGAAGATAATAATGCGTCAAGAATAAGATCGATGCCTTTATTATGATCAGGAATGTCTGTAGTAAAATTGTATTTCTTATCATCCTTAGTTTTATGCTTAAGTTCACCATTGCTTATACTAATTCTTTCGACAATTCCTATTGCCATTAAATCCGCATTTTCAGAGTTTGTCATATTTAACAACTGGTATTTTATAGAAGAACTACCACAATTTAATACTAGAATTATCATTTTCTTTTTTTTGCCTTATATTGTTTACACTAATTTCCTGCCGCTTGATTTGCTGTAATTGCAACTAAGTTTACGATATCGCTTACTGAACAACCTCTTGATAAATCGTTAATTGGTGCTGCCATACCTTGTAAAATTGGTCCTACTGCTTCTGCACCAGCTAATCGTTGCACTAATTTATATGTTATATTACCTGTTTCTAAAGTTGGAAATACTAATACATTTGCTTTTCCAGCAATTTCGCTCCCTGGTGCTTTCTTTTGTCCTATAGCTTCAACTATAGCAGCATCTGCTTGTAATTCACCATCAATTTTTAATGATGGATCCATCTCTTTGGCAATTCTTGTAGCATTAACTACTTTGTCAACCATTTCGTGTTGAGCACTCCCTTTGGTTGAAAAACTAAGCATTGCAATACGAGGCTCGAATCCTGCAATGGCGCGAGTAGTGCTGCCAGTTGCTACAGCTATTTCAGCTAACTCTTTATCAGTAGGGTTTGGATGAACAGCACAATCGGCAAAAACCAGTAATCCGTCTTCTCCAAAGCTTTTATCTTTCAAAAACATTAAAAAAGCGCCAGAAACAACACTTATACCAGGTTTTGTTTTTACATATTGAAAAGCTGGTCGTAAAACATCTCCTGTTGCATTTTCAGCACCAGCAACTTCGCCATCGGCATCTCCATTTTTAATCATTAATGTAGCAAGATATAAAGGATTTTCTATCAATTTTGAAGCATCTTTGTGTGTTAATCCTTTTTTCTTACGTATCTCGACCATTAAATCGATGTAAGTATCTTTCTTTTCGTGGTTTTTTGGATCAATGATAATTGCTTTGTCAATATTCGTAAGGTTTAGTTCCTTAGCTTTATTTGCTATCTCTTGTGGGTTTCCGGTAAGTATAATTTGCGCAATACCTTCTTGAAGTAATTCGTCCGCAGCTTTTAATGTTCTTTCTTCTGTTGATTCAGGTAAAACTATCTTCTTGTTAAGTTTTTTTGCATTATCTTTTATTTGATCTAATAAATTCATTGTGTATCAGTTAATTAGATTAGTTATAAATTTAAAGCAAAGTTACACAAAAATCAAGTTTAAGCAGTATATTTCACATGAATAATGTCATGCAAAAATGTGTTTCACAACAAGTTTTTAAAAAATAATATTAGATTTAAATAAATGTTGGAATTAAAGTGCAATATTATTCCATATTTTCCAGGAATATTCGGCCTGATTAATAAGCATTTCAAAACCATTTTTAATAGTTGCACCTTTTTCTTTTCCTTTTCTCAGAAACTCCGTTTGGTTCGGATTGTAAATTAAATCATATAAAATATGGTTTTTAGTAATTGCATCATAAGGTAGTTCTGGAAACTGATTGTTGTTTGGATACATTCCTAATGGAGTAGTATTAATTATTAATTTATATTCCTTTATGATTTCTTCACTAAGAGAATTATAACTTATGATATCAACTCTGGGATTACGTGATACTTTTACGTAATTGATATTGAGTTTTTTCAATGCGTAAGCAATGGCTAATGAACTTCCTCCAGATCCAAGGATAAGTGCTGATTTGTGATGTTCTTTAAGGTGAGGTTTAATACTATCAATAAATCCCAAATAATCGGTATTGTAACCTTTAAGTTTTAATTTATTGTTTATCCATTCGAATTTGATGGTATTTACAGCACCAATCACTTTTGCATTATCATCTAATTCGTCTAAAAAAGGAATAACTTCTTGTTTATAAGGAATAGTTACGTTTAAACCTGACAATTCTGAAAAATCGCTAACGAGTTGATTAATTTCTCCAATTAACTTTAGGGGATATAGGTTATAAAAACAATCGGTAATACCCTCTTCCTCAAACTTCTCTTTAAAGAATATTGGCGAAAAGGAGTGTTCTAAAGATTTTCCTATGAGTCCGAAAAAACGCATTAATTTTGAGTACTAGCTATTTTCTCTATCAAAGATATAGTAATTATTCCGATAATCATAAGTGATATAGCAATAATAACCTCTGTATTAAATGATTCCGGTACATATTTAGTATAACTTTGTATTATCTTTTCTCCATTTTTAAGAATAAAATCTCCCGTTTCATCAACTCTATAAATTGCATTCTTCCAGGGCCATAATATACTTAGAGAACCCAGAATAAAACCTGTTAAAACTGAAATTGTCTGATCTTTATACTTTTTATAAATCCACGATAATATATGTGAAAAAGCAATTAAGCCTCCTATTGCACCGATTATAACCGGAATCAATACTTTGATGTTTACATCATTTATTGCCTGAATCATTACAAGCTCGTAATTACCCAATAAAATAAGAATAAATGATCCGGATAAACCCGGCAAAATCATACTACAAATTGCAATAACTCCACAAATAATTAAATAAAAGAATGAATCGTTTTGAGTTGCAGGATTTAACATTGAAATTACAATTGCCAAACTTGTTCCGATTAAAAATGTTAGAATAACACTAATATTCCATTTGTTTATTGTTTTTCCAACATAATATACCGAAGCTAATATTAATCCAAAGAAAAAGGCCCAAACAAATACAGGATAATTACTGAACAGATATTCCAATACTTTGGCAAGAGTAACTACACTGGCAACCATTCCAAAGAAAACAGCAATTAAAAAATATAAATCAATATGATCGATTAATTCCTTAATTTTTCCTTTAAACAATAGTTTTATCGCTGTTGCATCGAATGATTTGATGGCATCAATTAATCTTTCGAAAATACCAGTTATAAGCGCAATCGTTCCTCCTGAAACACCAGGAATAACATTAGCTGCGCCCATTGCAAAGCCTTTCAATATAAGATTAAAGTATTTATTAATTTGATTTCTCATGTTTTAAATTAAAAAGAACGAAAACAGTTCAGTAAATTGTTGAATGTTTTCGTTCTAAAATTATTTCTTATAATTAATTCATTTACTTTTCAAAATGATAACGATTTAAAAGCTTATTCACCTTAACATTTTCAGTTGCCTCAGGATAAAAAATTACAATTTCCAAATAAGTTTGTGCATTTGTTTTTAGTCCCTTTTCAAAACATTCTAAAGCAAAATCTTCTTTATTAACTAAAAAATAACATCCAGCCAGACGATAATAAACTAAATCTGCAGAAATATTATCTTTTAATGATTCATTTAGTAAATGAATAGCTGTTTCGGTTTTATTAACTTTCACATACGATTCGGATAGAGAAAAAATAAAATCCTGTTCTTCTGGGTCCAAATCATAGGCCTTTTTAAAAGAATTTAAAGCTTTCGTATCCTTATTTAGTTCGTTATATATATTTCCTTGTAAGAAGTAATATTCAGCATTTATATCATCAACTACAATAGCTTTTTCAATAAAAGATAAAGCAATTTCAAATTTTTCTAACTGAAACATTACATTTGATTTTCCAAAAAATGCATCTGCGAAATAACCATCTACTTCTAACGCATTATCATAGTATTTAAGTGCTATATCGAATTGTTTTAAACTTTCATAACAATCACCTATATATGTTAATATTTCAACACTTTTACCATCAAATTTTAAATATTCCTTGTAATTTAATATAGCTTTATGGAAATCTTGATTATTAGAAAATGCATTTGCCAAATTAAAATAAGCAACTGAAAATTCCGGATTAATAGCTAGCGCATATTCAAATGCATCAATAGCCTCGGTGTATTTATCGTATTTGTTATACAATACACCTAAATTGTACCATGCGTTTTCGGAGAATGGCTCATTATCAAGGTATTGCTTATAAAAATCGATACTTTTATTAATTTGTCCAAGTTTTTCGTAGCAATAACCTATATCATATAATAGCATTACATTCTTACTATCTAATTTGTAGGCTTCGTGCAAATATTTTAAAGCTGTTTTATATCGACCAATTTGTTCGAACGACTGAGCAACATTATGGATAATTTCAACTTTATCTTCGTAACTATAAATAATTGCAGTATCGAAAGCTCTTTCAGCTTCACTATATCTGCTCATCATATTTAGAGTACTTCCTTTAAGTAAGTAAACATCACTATTTGATGATTCAATTCTTTCAACTTGCTCAATAACTTGTAAAGCTTGGGATGCATGGCCCTTATCAATAAGTACTTGTGCTTTCTTAAGTTGAATATTTAAAGAATATGGATGCTGTTGCGCTGCAAATTTAACGGCATCAAGTGCGCTATTCGCTTTATTGCTATCAATATAGTAGTCGATGATATTTTCAAATTCGAATACATCAAAAAAATACTTTGTATTCTTTTTTAACATCTCCTCAAAGCGATTAACCAACTCGCTATTCTCTTCATCATGAAAAATATCTTCAAAATCTTCCTTCATAAACTCTCCCAAAATGTGGATGCAAAACTAATCATTTTAGATATAATAGTACTATCCTTATCTACTTTTTTAAATTATTTAACACTTGATGTTAATTCATTGTATTTTTTCAATATTTCTATGGTTAATTTCTCAATTTCAGCTAATAAATCTGTATTATCGATACTGTTTTTCAATTCATTGAAATAATTATTCAATTCACTTTCAAAATTTTTAGCAATTCGTACGTTTTTAAATTGCAAACCATCCGTTTCCATTTTTTGACAAATTTCGTTTAATCCGAAATAAGCATCGTTAAACTGCAATAATTTAATAGCATTTTCTCTTCCATATAATTTGTTTAAAACTATCCAAAGCGATTTATCCGGATTATATGATTCTGTGTTCCAATAATAATTTGCAGCTGATAATATACTAATTGCATTAAGCTCTGATAAATTATTGGTGTTAAGGAGAACTTTTCTTCCTCCTGATTGATAAAAATCGTTAAATAAATCGCAGTTATAAGATTCAAAGAGAGATAAAACTCTAATTTTTCCAGCATAATAGCCTTTGATATAATCAATTTTAAATCTTTCGTTATAACCTAACAAGCTATTATCTAGCAATACTGGTGATGTGTTATAAATATTGTTTATTCTTTTCCATTCAGCAAAATCAATAGATTTTGATATATGTGATGAACCCATCCAATACATAGTAACATTTTCAGAAACAGTTCTTTTTAAATCACGGAAATAAAACTCTGCTTCACCATGACTTTGGTCAATTATATCTAATCGATTCCATGGTGGTAAGTATTCAATATTAATTCCTAATTTATTAAAATCGCTGAAATAATCTAACTGATCATTTTTTACATTTAAATCTGAATTACAAAACTCGGATTTTTGAAAATAATCATTATAAACTAAAACAGAATTGACAGATTTTGAAAATGAATTCGTATTTATCTTTTTGTCAATCTGATTATTAACATCAATCATAAAACTGTAATCTATATTATTTTCATCTAAGAATTCATTCAGTGAATTAGATGGGTAATAATTACTATTGTTATCGCCATACCACTCAAAATATAATTGACTGAATTTAAACTGCTTAAACAAATTTAAAGTTTTTTTGAAACTAGCTATATCTCTATCGAAATGATGTATTAATAAAGCCCTTTCTTCAAAATCAGGATAATCGACAATGTCTGCACCGAAGTATGTCGCATTGTTGAAATCAAATAATTGTAAAAAAGAATTTATCGCATATTTAAAAGCCTTATGATCTGCTGCATTTATAAAAACCACATTATCATTTTCAGCTAAACTATAAATGTAATATGCACTTTTATGCTCGCTTATAAGAGAATCAGGCAAGGAATTACTATTATTTTGATACAATTGATTGTTTCCGATGGATATAATCATTTGATTTTTAGAAACTGTTTCTTGTTCAACTTTATTAACAATCTCTATGTTTGGTAACAATGTGTTATCTGATTTTATGATTTTTGAAATCAATTCGGTTTTTAATTTAGATGCCAATTCCTCTATTTTTTTATCTGCTTTATCAGAAATAACAATTATTGGATATTTTACAGAATCCTTATTTAGGAATTTAAACGATGATTTCTTTGTAATATGCTTTGGTTGCGGATAAACTAAATCTGTTGCTAAATAGGAAGAATCGAAATACGGCTTTAATCTTTCAAGCACCGTAAAATTATCAGCAGTATAATGAAAATCAATATTATCGATCCACATTTTACCGGTACCTTTTAATCCGATATAGATTTTAACATAACGTGCTTCATCTGGGATGTCGCCATTGAAAAAAGGAAAATTTGCAGTTTTGCCATGTACTTCTCCCCAACCAAACTCTTCAATGTTCCAAAAATTTGAAAGTGTTAATGACTTAAAAGTATTATCGATTTTTTTATTTTGAAATGCATCAAACTCATTACCAGTGATTTCAATCTTATTTTTATCAAAATATTGTAATCTGATATTTACAGCATCGTATATTTTTGTGCCAATACGTGCTTGATTGGGACATACATTCTCAAGTTTTAAAAACAGTTTTAAGGAATAATTACCAGGTATAACCTTTATGAAATCACTTATAATTCCATCGCCGGTTATTTCTGTTTCGTCGGCACTTTTTCTTTCTATTTTAATCGCATGATTTCCTTCATAAACCTCATTACTGTCAAATTCACCGTTATCAGAGTTTATCCATTTAATGTTATTACCAACTTTTTTCCATCCAGCAATATCGTATGATTTCACATTGCTTTCTTCATAATATATCTTTCCTGTTTCAAATGAAGGATTAATTACCAAATTACCAAGACTTCTCTGATGATTTCGTACATTAAACGGAATTGCGATGGGATCTTTTGATGACCAGCTTGCTTGTAACCTACTTTGATCATCTTTCTTTTTACAAGCAAAAAATACAACGGACCCAATAAAAACGAGTAATACAACTGGAAATATTCGATAAATCTTCATAGCTAATTAATTACTTGATGAAAATACGTCAGTTTTTTTAATAAGTGTGTAATTGATTTCTAAAGTTATTAAAAGTTAATCGCTTTTTATTCACATGTCAAATTTTTAATCAAAAATTTTGAATAATAAAATCGCTTCCGAATCACAAATTAACCCTATCGGAAGCGATGAAAATATATTGAGTACAACGAGTTCTTAACTAAATCAGTTTTTGATTAACAAATTTGAAAGTTAATTACCTCCTCCATCGGTAGTTTTTATAATTATGTTCTGACTAATAGCAAAACCTATGTCAGCATTAACAAAATAAACTGACCTAAGAGAACCAACACTTGAATCTTGTCCTACCCAAGTATTGCCTCCATCAACTGTTTTTATAATAGAAGCATTAGAAATAGTGGGAAGTTTACTACAAACTATATAACCGATTTTAGAATCTACGAAATAAACAGAGCGATAAAAATCTTCAAATCTTTCTATTTCCGTCCACGTGTCACCACCGTCAACTGTTTTTAAAATATTAGATTCTGATACAAAAGAACCTCCAACTGCATATCCTGTGTCGGCAACAGGAAAACATACTGAGAACAGATGTGCATTTTCTTTAAAATTCTGTAACTCCCAATTTACTCCTCCATCAGATGTTTTAAGTATTATACCATCTTCACCCACTGTGTATCCAGTATTTAAATCGGTAAAAGATACTGAGTGTAAATTATTTGAGTAACCTGAAATTAAAGCATTCCAATTATTGCCACCATCAATGGTTTTTAAAATAACTCCATTATAACCTACAATGTAACCTATATCTTCATCTATAAAAGATACTGATTCCAGATTTTCGGTAACACCAGAAGTCTGCACATTCCAATTAAAACCTCCATCGCTGGTTTTGATAACTATACCTTCTTCACCGACAATATAGCCAGTGTTTTCGTTTAAGAAAAATACTGAATTCAGATCATTCGTAACTCCTGAATTCTGATCAACCCATGTAATTCCACCAGTTCGTGTACTTGAAATAAATCCACTATTTCCTACTACGTATCCTAGATTTTCGTTTATAAAATAAATTCCATAAAGATACGCTTCATTATTAGTAGAAAGTTGAAACCAACCTTCTTCATCTGTGTTTATATCATTCAAATTCTCATCACACGAAAAGCTTAAAATCATGAAGAATGAAACAATAAAGACAATGTATTTTCTCATAATATGTTATTTATATATTAAAAATGATATCCAAAACCTAAAGTTATACGATTATATTTTATGGTTCTATCAATCTCCTGTCCATTATATTCGTTATAAGTATGATAAATCTGCATGTATTTGTATCCTATTCCAAAAGAAAAAGCATTTCTTTCGTTAAAGTTTATTTTAAAACCGATTCCTGGATTTATAATAAATCCACCCTTCGATTTTAAATTAGAATCGTAATAGGTGTAGTAATCATAATCGTATGGATCAGGTGTTTCCAACGATAAAGCGTATCCACCCTGAAGATATATAAAATGACTAACACGCGAATTTCTAAATGTATATCTAAAATCAGCAACTGCTGGCATATATGCTTCATTTAGTAATTCTAGACCTAAACCTGCTCCTACGGCCAAACCCCAGTCGAACTGGTATCCACTAACATACATTACACTTAAAGGTGGAAATGGAGTATCGAGATTGCCACCAAACAAAAATCCTACATTTATATTCGAATAAAATCCTTTTCTTTTATATGAAATCTTATCAAGAGAGTCTCTAACAACAACAGACTTAACGACCGGTTCTTTTGTAACACGCTCGATATCCGACTGGTTTATTACCCATGTGTCGCCGCAATTATTCTTTATAGTGATAGATTCGTTTACTTTAATTTCCGTTATTTCGCCATGAATGACACTTCCGTTCTTAAGGTATAAAACATCTTGCATTTTACCTTGTGCGTTTACATTCGAAGACAACAGGAATGCAGAAAAAAGAAAGCCAAGAAATATGATTACTCTGAATTGTGTTTTCATTAAAAATAGATTTAAGATTCAAATTACACTAGCAAGATGTGTAAAATATTTATTGGGTTGCGTTTGTAAAAAATTAATTTTAAAAACTTCTATTACGCAACCATTCTGTAGTGTTCATCATCTTAGGAATGTACTTATAATATTAACAATACCTATCGATGAAAACAATACTTAAATCAATATTATATCTGTTAACCTTGACAGTTATTTTTAGTAGTTGCGACGATCAGATTATAGAAACTTACGTTGCGAATGTACCCATATATATTACCTATGATGAATTAAGAAGTTCGGTGCAATCTGAAACTCCTCGAAATCTTGAAAAACCGGGGAAAATATATTTCTACAACGATTACTTATTCATAAACGAATACCTGGACGGTATTCATATCATAGATAATTCCGATCCATCATCACCTCAAAATATTGGTTTTATTAATATTCCGGGAAATGTTGACATAGCCATAAAAGACGATATTCTGTATGCCGATAGTTATGTCGATTTAGTGGCTATGAATATTACAGATTTAAATAATATAAGCGAAGTAAACCGATTAGAAGATATTTTCCCTTATATATTACCTCCATTTGATGAAAATTACCGTGTTGATGAAGTGGATTATCAAATAGGTATTGTTGTAGATTGGGAGTTAAAGAAAGTTACCCGTGAGGTTCATGAGCGCATATATCCCGTTTATCCGTGGTTCGAAAGTGCAGATTACATGCTTTCGTCCTATTCGAACGGAAGAGCTGGTTATTCTTCAGGTGCTTCATCATTTGGAGTAGGTGGTTCAATGGCACGCTTTACATTAAAAGATAATGCCTTATACATTATTGATTCGTATTCTTTAAGCCTTATCGATATAGCATCTGTTAATGACATTTACCTGGTAAAATCATTATATATTGGCTGGAATATAGAAACCATTTTTCCATCGGGTGATAATCTATTTATTGGATCACAAAGCGGATTATTGATTTATGATATAAGTAGTCCATTTAATCCGGTTTATGTATCGGATTACTGGCATGTAACCAGTTGCGATCCCGTTGTGGTTGAGGGCGATTATGCCTACGTTACCTTACGTTCAGGAAATTTGTGTGGCGAAGCAACTGACCAGTTAGATGTTATTGATATTAGCATTTTAACAGATCTAACATTGGTACGATCGTATGCCATGACTGAACCTTATGGTTTAGGAATTGATAACTCTACTTTATTTATTTGTGATGGTAGCGCAGGACTTAAAATATATGATGCTACCGATCCTTTGAATATTACCGATAATATAATTGCTACATTCCCCGATATTGAAACATTCGATGTAATTCCATTTAACGGAGTTCTAATGCTTATTGGCGACGATGGCTTATACCAGTACGATTATTCTAATTTAACCGACATTCAACTGCTCAGTTCTATAGCAATTTCAAATTAACCTCTAATTAATTTGGTGTTTAATTAAATAAAAAAGGGACTTTAACGTCCCTTTTATTTGCACTAATTTAGTCTATTCGATTATTAGTTTTTTATTAATCTCTGTTTCATCCATATTGATTTTTATTATGTATAATCCCTTCGGTATGTTAGATATATTAATCAAATTATTTGGAAAATTTAATTGTCTTCTAATTAAGATCTTCCCTGTTAGATCAACAATACACATATTCATCTGGTTAAAGTTTTGTGAAATATCAATTTTTAAAAAACCTTTTGCTGGATTTGGATATATAGTAATATCTTTTTCTATAATTATATTATTTTTAGTTGATAACTGCATGATTACATTTACAGTTGAATCTGAATGTAAAAACAAATCTTCATTAATAGTCTTATATCCTTCATTTCTTATTTCATAACCTTTATTTCCTGTAAAAATTAGATCATTAAACGTACAAGATCCATTTATGGCAGTTTTTGCAATACCATCTATAGTTACTGATGCTTCTACAGGACTTACACTATCATTATCAAATATGTTAAATGTTAAATCATATTCTTCAAGAACAAGGGTAATTTCTACTGATTGTTCTGTTGTAACGTATAGGGTATCTATAACCTGTGAGTAACCAATTTTAGATACAATGTATTCATATTCACCTGTCTCTAACGCGATATCTACTATACCACTTATGTTTGTATATTTATTTTTATTATTAACTTTAATGCAAACACTGTCTAATGGATTTGCTCCATCATTAACAGAAAAAGTAACCTTATTAAACATACTTGTAATGGTGTCAAAAGCAGCTTCCATAACTTCGTCAATACCATTTCTCACACCTTCAATTGTTGGTAACACTTCTTTATGAGGTATAATACCAACTCTTTGAGTTTCAGTATAATCGGGATAAAATACACCTAGGCCAGTAAACCAGGTATAAACATTCCCAGGTAAATAAACTTTGGAAACATTCCCATCTGCTCCAGCTGTTGTACTTCCAATTTTTATTGCACCAGGATATTGTTCTAAACCCATACAAGTATACTCAGCTTGACTTTGAGTTCTTTCATCAAATAGAATAACAATCTTACCTGTATAAGGATCATCTGTTCCAACTCCTATTGTTCCTCCTCTCCAATATAATCTACCAGGATATTCAATATCAGGGGTAGTAAAATTTGCCATATGTATTGGATCAGTATAAATATAATCAACTATTGTCCATAAAGTCTCATTTGGATAATTCCTAATATCAAATACTATAGCATCAGTATTTCTAAAAGCTCCAAACATATAACTTACATTCATTGCGAATAATTTCCCCATATTAACTATTCCTATTTCGCATCCATCGATTTCCCTTATTGAATACATTTCTAAAGTATCTATATTTACCGCTGAATAAAATGACGGACTTCTAGAAACTGTTTCTGTTACAGAATAAAAACCATTATAATATGTAACATCAAATGAGCC